>JACCYN010000087.1 GCA_013696465.1 Pyrinomonadaceae bacterium | reverse complement strand
GCCCGAAACCAACTGGCTGAGCGTCGGGTCGGTGGCCACCTGTCCGGCTTGGTTGATGATGAAGTTGCCGCCGGGATTGCCGTTCGTCGAGCGCCAGCCGCCGTTACCGTCAATGTTAGCGGAAGTCCAACCACCGCCCGCGCCGTTTGATGGAACGAAAGTGCTGAAGTCGCCGTTGACAATTACGGGGACGGCGCGCGCTGCGTCGGCGCAGGCGAGGAACGCGAGGGCGGCCAACAAAATCATTAAGCCGTATTTACCTAAACGCGAGGTGACATCTCTGAACGTATCGTTAACAGTGTATACCATCTTTTTTAACTCCTTCGTAAGTGTTTATCATCGAGGCTTCGGTTTGCGATGCGGGGCTAAAGTCTGTTCAATGTTCACAGCAGAGACGCAGCAAATAAGTAGCGCTCCCGACCCGCTTTCCACAAAGTGCAAGTCTCCGTTTTCCACCCGCCGGTAGATCGCGCGCGGTGTGGTCGCCAGCAGTTGCGCCGCCCCCTCCGGCGTGAGCATCTGAACTTCGGCGGCGCACGCTGAACACCAACCCTTTAGCGATTGCCCGCGCCGACGCACCACCGTCACCTGCCGCGTCTCAACCGTGATCGTCGCTCTCCTCCGTCCCACCGCGGCCCTCTCTAGTTGAGACTGTTAAACCGCATCGTCCTTCTGCTAAGATTGCGCCCACACCTCGCGGTACAACTTCAGACGTATTCGGCAAATCTGACTGGCGCGGCGCGTAATATCAGCGAACGGGCGACAAAAAGTCCTAAAACGGGCGGTTAATTATTCCTAACAGTTCCGAAATGAGCGCAAGTAATGAGCTGACACAGGGTTACGGCTTTGATGGATTTTACCTCGATCCGGTAAAGCAACTCCTGCTGCGCGACGAAAAGCCGGTGCACCTCAACTCCAAGGCGTTTGAAGTGCTGCTCGCGTTGGTTACGCGGCGCGGGCAGGTGGTGACGAAAAACGAATTGATGGAGTTGGTGTGGCCTGAGCAGATTGTCGAAGAATCTAATCTCACGGTTCACATCTCGGCGCTGCGCAAGGCGCTTGGCGAACACAAGGGCGAACATCGTTTTATCGTGACGATTCCCGGTCGTGGCTACCGCTTCGTCGCGGCGGTGTACAGAAGCGAAGCGGCGGATGAAGATTTGTTGATCGAGAGCCACACGGTTTCGCGCATCATCGTTGAAAGCGAAGACGGCGAAGAAGAACAAGCGGAGCGCGCTGTCATCGTGCCGTCGGCGCGCAGCAACGGGCAGCAGGCTGTTACGGATTTAACGACCTCTTTGACCGCGCCGAAAGTCGCTCCCCTCGCGCTTCCGACGACGCGCGCAACTCTCTTTGACAAACTCAAACATCGTCGCGCGGCGGCTCTCATCGGCGGCTCAGTTATTCTTCTCGCGGCAAGTTCATTTCTCGTTTTTCGCATTTCCAATTCTCGCCGTGAAACGCGCGCCATTTCTTCTCCGCCATCTTCGACGCTAATGAAGATGGCGCGACTGACAACTGTCGGGCACGTGACGGGCGCGGCCGTGTCGCCGGACGGAAAGTATTTCGTTTACTCGATACCGGAGGGCGAGGGCGAAAGCCTCTGGGTCAGGCAAGTGACCGCCTCAAGGAACATCCAGATCGTGCCGCCGGAAGCAATCGGATACTGGGGATTAACCTTCTCGCCCGACGGCGCTCACGTCTATGCCACCGTCTTTGAAGCCAACCGAGCCGATACTCAGCTTTGGCGTGTCCCCACGCTCGGCGGCGCAGTCGAACGCTTGCCCGTCGTCGCGCTCTCCAGCGTCAGCTTCGCGCCCGACGGTCGCCGCTTCGCCTTCACGGTTTCCGACAACGCCGCCGGACAGACGCTCGTTAAAGTGGCCGACGCGGACGGCTCCAACGTCCGTGTGCGAGCCGTCCGCAAGCAGCCGTCGCATTTCGAGTTTCCCGGCACGATCCTTTCGTGGTCGCCCGACGGAGAGTTGATCGCTTGTGTGGTGAGAAACGTTGACGCCGAAAACGATTACATGACCGTCGTCGGAGTGCGCGCGTCGGATGGCGCGGAGATTCCTCTGACTTCTCATCGGTGGGCGGATGTGAGTGGCGTGGCATGGCTGCGGGACGGCAGCGTCCTCGTCGTGGTGGCGGGCGAAAAGACGGGCGCGCAAATCTGGCTGCTTTCCTACACAAGCGGCGAAGCGCGCCAGATCACCAACGACCTGAACATCTACGGCTCAATCGGGACGACGGGGGATTCCAAGCTTCTACTCGTCCAGCGTAGTTCGATTTCGGGAATGTGGGTGATGAATAACAGTCAGCCGATGGATGACGCGCGACAGATCAGTTCAGAGTCCGGGGGCTACGAAGATTTTTGCTGGACGCCTGACGGACGTATCGTCTATCGCTCGCGTGGCGGCGGCGATTCAAACCTCTGGATCGTCAATGCCGATGGCACAAACCCCAGACAGTTGACAACGAATGCGCGCGTCTGGCCGAGTCTCGCCATCTCTTCGGACGGGCGTTACATAGTTTTCGCTTCGGCGCGCTCAGGGAAAGTCAACCTTTGGCGCTATGAGTTTGACGGCGGCGACCTCACGCAATTGACGAGTGGTGACGGGGAAGCTTATCCGAGCATCACGCCGGACAATCATTGGGTGATCTATCAGCGCGGCCTCGGCCCCAGCCAACCGACGCTCTGGAAAGTGCCCCTTGCGGGAGGCGACCCCACACCGCTCGCCGGAACACACGCCCTCCGCCCGGATGTTTCACCCGATGGCAGAGCAGTCGCCCACTTCTACATGGAGATGCCGACGGGCGCGGGCGGGCAGTGGCGCATCGGCGTCGCATCCATTGAGGATGGTTCGCTCATCCATAGCTTCGGCATTCCGGCGAGGGCGGTGGGGCGCGTCGCGCGCTGGACGCCCGACGGCCGGGCGCTAACTTACGTGAACATCATCGGGGGCGTCGCCAACATCTGGCGGCAACCGCTTGCGGGTGGCTCGCCGCAACCGCTCACGAACTTCAGCACAGGGCAGATCGAAACTTTCGCTTGGTCGCGCGACGGCCGCCAACTCGCCGTCGAGCGCATGACACAGATCAGCGACGTAGCGTTGATCAGCGACTTCAGATAGTTCGCGCCGGAGAAGAAAAGCGCGCGTCCAACCGCCGAAAGGAAATCCAGCATCAAGCGCGCGGCTTGACGGCAACCGCCCGACCTCTATACTGAAAAGTGCAAAGCCAATACTGAATTTAATCGCCTGCGAGTAAAAAGTCGTTGAGGCGAATGCTATAAAACTGATTATTCGATGAACATCGGCATCACGGTCTATCCGACCTACGGCGGCAGCGGCATCGTCGGCTCGGAGTTGGGGAAAGAACTCGCGGCGCGCGGCCATTGCGTCCATTTCATCGCGTCCGCGCTGCCGACGAGACTCACCGAACTCGGCGCGCGCGTTTCATTCCACGAAGTTGAGATGATGTCTTATCCGCTCTTTGAGCACCAACCTTACACGCTCGCGTTGGCGACGAAGATGGCGACCGTCGCGGAGGAAGTGAATCTCGATCTGCTTCACGTCCACTACGCGATTCCGCATTCGATCAGCGCGATCCTTGCGCGCGAATCCTTAAAGCCGCAACGACGTTTGCCCGTCGTCACAACATTGCACGGCACGGACATTACGCTCGTCGGTGCGGACGCTTCCTATTTGCCGATCACGCGCTACGGCATTAAAGAATCCGACGGCGTGACGGCGATCTCAAACTACTTGAAAGAGGCGACGACCGAGACGTTCGGTTTCGACGATGTGACGGTGATTCCGAACTTCATCAACGCCTCCGAATATCGAAAACAACTTGTGCCGGAGTTGCGCCGCGAACTCGCGCCGGACGGCGAACCGCTGCTCGTTCACGTCTCAAATTTCCGCCCCGTTAAACGACCCGTTGATTGCGTCGAGGTGTTGGCGCGCGTGCGCGAAAGCGGCGTGAAAGCGCGTCTGGTGATGGTCGGCGACGGGCCTGAGCGGACGCGCGTCGAGAATCGCGCCCGTTGTTTAGGAGTGCATGAACATTGCTCGTTCGTCGGCAAGCAGGCGCGCATTGTTGATTATCTTTCGGCGGCTGACGTGCTCTTGCTTCCGTCAGAGCAAGAATCTTTCGGACTCGCCGCGCTGGAAGCGATGGCGTGCGAGGTGCCGGTCGTCGCGTCAAGCGTGGGCGGCGTGCCGGAGGTTGTGACGGACGGAGAAACAGGTTACTTGAGCGCAGTCGGCGATGTTAGAAAGATGAGCGCGGACGCGGCGCGCCTGCTCACAAATAAAGAGTTGCGAATGACGATGGGCGAGAGCGCGAGAGCGTCGGCCGTTGCGTGTTACAGCACGGAATCAATCATCCCGCAATACATCGAATTCTATGAGCGCATCATCGCCGCAGCGTGAGGCAGCAACACAGGCGGAAGAGGAGGCGGCGGGCGAAAAGCCAATTCGCTACATCGTCGGAAATCTCGAACGTGCCTACGGCGTGCCGGAAAACGATTGCGCGACCGATCCGCTCGACATGCTGATCAACATCATCCTCTCGCAAGCGACGAGCGACGTGAACAGCGACCGCGCTTTCGCCGACTTGAAGAAGCGTTTCCCGACGTGGGACAAAGCTCTCGCCGCGCGCGCATCAACCATCGCGGCTACGATCAGGCGGGGCGGACTAGCGAATCAAAAAGCCACGACCATCAAGAGTTTATTGCAAGGGATCAAAGCCGAACACGGGGTGCTCGATCTCTCGTTCCTCCACGATCTCTCGACGGAGAAGTCCGTCAAATACCTTTCGCAGTTTCGCGGTGCGGGACCGAAAACAATCGCCTGCACGCTGCTCTTCGCCTGCCGCAAAGAAATCTTCCCGCTCGACACGCACATCTTTCGCATTTTGCGCCGCGTCGGACTCATCCCGCAAAATTGTACCGACCGCCGCGCACACGAGATCATGAACGAGCGCGTGCCGCACGGCAAATTCTATTCCTTCCACGTCAACCTCATCCGCCACGGCCGCACGCTCTGCCGCCCGCAAAAACCCCTCTGCGAACGCTGCCCCATCGTGGAATACTGCGACTACGGACAGATCG
>JACCYN010000076.1 GCA_013696465.1 Pyrinomonadaceae bacterium | reverse complement strand
GCCGCTCGTGGTTTAAGCATCAGATTTACGCGCCGGGTTTTTACACCGGCTACGGCGTAAAGACTCTGCCCGGCGTGCGCGAAGCGATTGAGCAACGTGAATGGGCGGAGGCGACGGCTCAGACGGATGCGCTCGCGCAAACGCTTAACAACTTTGCCGTCGAAATTGAGCGCGCCACCGCGATCTTAAGAAGCGGCGCGGCGGGCAGATAATCTTTGCGCTAGGCTTTTGAATTGAATGAGATTGTCGCCGCGCATGAAGGTTAGAGTTATGAGAAAGCAGCGACAGTCTTGTTTAGAACGTCTAACAAAACTCGACGATGCGCGCAGATTTGTAGGGGCAGTGCTTGTCCCTGCCCGCTGATCGAGTAAGCCTGCGGGCAACCACAAGAGTTGCCCCTACAAATCTCCCGCGTGTTAGGAACTTTTGTTAGAAGCTCTAAATAAGAAAGAGAGAATCCGCCACGAAACGATACGAAAACCGACCAAATAGCTTTGTGTTTCTTCGTATGGTTTCGTGGTTTACATCTTCTTAACTCGTAAGATGAGTTTTAGAAAGTCTCTCAACTCCTTAAACGGCTTTGCGCTTAAAGCTTATTCGGAGCGATTGTTTTGATCGTCTTGTTTTTCCGCTAACCCCGTCGCTACGCTGAGCGAATCAAGTGCGCCCTTCGCCGCGCCGCTCAATGCGCCGACCACAACTTCGCCCGCCACCTGCTTCGTTTTTGCGACGACTCCTTTACGTCGCGTCGAAGTTTGCTTCTTAGCGCCGGAAGATTTTTTACTTCCGCCGCTCTTCTTCGCCGTGCTCTTCGTTGCGCCCTTGCGCGCAGACGCACGTTTCTTAGAAGTTGTCTTCTTAGAAGTTGCTTTCTTGGAAGTCACTTTTCTAGAAGCTGCCTTCTTCGCGCCGCCCCTTTTGGCGCTCGTCGTTTTCTTGCTGCTCTTAGTCGCCGTTTTTTTGCCGCTTCTTGAAGCCGACGTTTTCTTGGAGGTTGATTTGCTTGCGCTTCTACTGCGTGAGCGCGTCGCTTTGCCGGATTTTTTTGTCGCCATGTTGCCTCTCATTCTGGCTTGATTAGTAAAACGCTTTCACACGCTATCAAAATTTCATGCGTCGTGTCACGATAAATAATTCCGGTTAATGCGGATGAAGTTCGTTCGCTAACTCGCCCGTGCTTTCTCTCGTAAGGGCGTAAGGTGCGAACCGTTTGATAGAATGGACTCGATGCGTAAGCCGATAAAGCTACTTCTCATTTCCGTCGCGTTTCTATTTTCAACCGCGTGTGAAAGAACAATCGCGCCACGCGAAGGAGGCGGTAGCGGCGGCGACAATGCAAACGCCCCTAACGCTTCGCGCGGCAGTCGCCCGCCCGCAAATAACGCTGAAGCGGCAAACGCCTACGGCGCGCCGCGCACTCTCGGACGTTTGCAAGACGCGGAAATCGCGGAGAGCAGTGGCGTCTGCGCTTCGCGCCAAGCCCCTGATCTTTTCTGGACGCACAACGATTCGGGGGGCGGGGCGTTGCTCTACGCTTTCAATTCGCGTGGCGAGCGGCGCGGCGTGTGGCGCGTGAGTGGTGCGACCGCGCGCGACTGGGAAGGCATCGCGTCGGCGCGCGGCACGGAGGATGAGAACGGACGCTCCCTTCTCTACATCGGCGACATTGGCGACAATAATCGTGCGCGAAGCGAGATCGTCGTCTACAGCATTTTTGAACCGCAGGTTACGCAAGCTGACGCTGCTTCAACAAAGTTGCGCCCGCGCCCGACCGAACCCGCCACCGTGTTTCGCCTGCGTTACCCAGATGGCAAACACGACGCCGAAGCTTTGATGGTGCATCCGCAGACGGGCGACCTCTACATCATCACTAAGAACACGAGCGACGCCGCAGGCGTCTACAAACTGCCCGCGCCTTTCACGAGCGGAAGAGTCTCGACGCTTGCGCGCGTCGGCAGTGTGAGATTGCCAAGTTTGCTCGGCGGCATGGTGACGGGCGGCGACATCTCGCCCGACGGCCGCCGCGTCGTTCTGTGCGATTATTTCGCCCTCTACGAAATGGTTCTGCCCGGCGGCGCGGATCAATCTTTCGATTCTATCTGGCAAAATCCGCTCACGCCGATAAATGCGGGCGAGCGCAATCAGGGCGAAGCGGTTTGTTACAGCTCTGACGGTAAAGCGATCATCACGACGAGCGAAGGCGTGGCTGCGCCGTTGTATGAGGTTCGGCGGGAATGACGGCGGACGATTTCGTGATCTGTGTGCGTAAACTCGGAAGGATTTAGTTTATGGCCGTTACCGGAGAGTTGTTTTCAAACGCATTAGCTTTTCCGCCGCCTGCTCAAGCGTCCTGTCCTGCTTGCAGAAACAGAAGCGCACTTGGCTGCGCCCGCCGTTCTCGCCCGAAGCGTCGGTGCTATAAAACGACGAACCCGGCACGCAGGCAACTCCGATTTCGCGCACAAGAAAGCGCGTAAATTCAACGTCGTCCGCGAAACCGAAAGAGCTGATGTCGGTCATAATGTAGTAAGCCCCGTCCGGCGCGAACGCGCGGAAGCCCGCCGCGTCCAGTGCGGGCAACAGCATCGCGCGCCGCCTTTCGTATTCTCTCCCCAACTCTTCGTAATACTCCGGCGGCAGACGAAGCGCGTAAGACCCGGCCGCCTGAAGCGGCGCGGCCGCCCCGACCGTTAAAAAGTCGTGCACCTTGCGGATCGCATTCGTGATCACGGGCGGGGCGATTGCATAACCGACTCTCCAGCCCGTCACCGAATACGTCTTCGACATCGAGTTAACGACGACGGTGCGTTCGCGCATCCCTTCGATTTGTGCCATCGAGATGTGTTTCACCTCGCGCCCTTCGCGCGGGTAGATGATGTGCTCGTAAATTTCATCTGTGAAGCAGAGCGCGTCATGCTCGATGCAAAGTTTGGCGATAAACTCCAGTTCCTCGCGTGTGAAAACTTTGCCGGTCGGGTTGTTCGGATTGCAGATGATGATCGCTTTCGTGCGTTCGTTAAACGCGGCGCGCAATTCCTCTTTGTCAAAACTCCAATCCGGCGTGTGAAGCGAAACGTAGCGTGGTCGCGCGTCTGAAAGAATCGCATCCGGCGCATAGTTCTCATAAAACGGCTCGAAGATGACGACTTCCTCACCCGGATCGACCGTTGCCATCATTGCCGCGATCATCGCTTCGGTGGAGCCGCACGTCACCGTGATCTCAGTTTCCGGGTCAACCTCCAAGCCGAGATGCCATTTCGTCTTCTCCGCAATCGCGCGGCGAAAATCCGGCGCGCCCCACGTGATTGCGTATTGATTCACGTCCCTCCCAATCGCCTCCTGCGCGGCGCGCTTGATGTCTTCCGGCGCGGGGAAGTCGGGAAACCCTTGCGAGAGATTCACCGCGCCGTGCTTCAAGGCTTCGCGCGTCATCTCGCGGATCACGGATTCGGTGAAGCGCGCAGCCTTTTCTGAGACGTGGCGGTGTGTTGATAAAACAGGTGTTGTCATAAGTGCAATGGATAAAAAGCAACAAACACTAAGTTGTTCGGCAAAACTCTCGCCGCTTAAGTCCACTCCGTAGATCGTGCTAAACATTAAAGTTCAATCGCACATTCTCTGTTTTCGATGCGGCACATTATAAGAGGCACAATATTGATGCGTCGCGCTTCAATGATTCGTTATACCTCGCATTGATAGAAGCCGCTAACTCTGTATTAGCTAACTTTGAAAAACCTTGAGTGACGACCATTCTTTCTTAACACCCAAATCACATTGTAACCGCCTGCGCCATCAGAACCCCACATTGAGACAAAAACACTCTGGAAGTCATCACTGAATCTTAGAGTTAAGGGGTTATCTCGTAAATTAGGATCGTAGCAATCTGAATATAATCTTTTAGGGACTTTGATCGTTTTTCCGTCAAGATAGAATCTTATAGATTTGATCTCCGCTTGCGGAATAACTTCTGCCCCATAAGCAACACGTCCGTCAATGATTCTTCCAGTCCTCCCACCCAAACTGATCCTATGGTTCGAGGGAACGAATGCTATGGTATGGAAAATGATTCTAGCTGTATGGGAACTCCTCTTGTTTTGGAACTGAAAAGTTCCTACCCGCTGAGATTGAGCCGAAACGGTCGTGAGGCTTAACAGAAGAATAGGAACAATGACTAATCTTTTCATAGACTTTGCGAATCGGAAAGCGTCCTCAATACCCTAGGCATTATCACAGAAGGGGCTACTAAGGCGTGAGCGTTTCGCCTGCGGCTTGGCGGCGCAGTTGATCAATCGTGGAGCGGATGGCGGAGGCGAGCGAGCCGTCGGGCGCGAGTTCCAAATACTTTTCGTAGGCGGCGACCGCCTCTTTATATTTCTCTTGGCGTTCGTAGACCGCGCCGAGCAGTTGGTAGAGGGCGGGCTCGCTGTCGGAGAGTTGGGCGATGGCTTTGCGGAAGGAGAGGGCGGCTTCGTCGTACTGCGCTTTGTCTTCGTAGATGATGCCGAGTCCGGTGTGGGCTTCGGGTTGGAAGCCGCGCGCTTCGCGGATCGCGCGTTGGTAGGCTTCGATGGCGGCGTCTGCGTCGGCCGTTGAGCGCAGGATGCGCCCTTCGACGGCAGAAGCTTCTGGATAAACAGGGCGGTCGCGGCGCGCTTCGGCGATCTCGCCGAGCGCGGCGTCATAGTCGTTTAGATCAAACAGGGTGCGGGCGAGTCCCAAGTGAGCTTGCGCGAAGCGGGGACGAAGTTTGAGGGCGCGGCGGTAGAGTTCGGCGGCGCTCCGACGCGCTTCGTCGGTCGTGGCGCGTTCGCGCGCGTCTTCCGCATCTTGGAAAGCTAGTTCGGCCGCGTCGGTTGTGCGCGTGAGTTTGACGGTCACAACGCCGCGCTGTGCGGGAAGGAGCGGAAGATTTTTTTCGCTGAAACCGCGTGCGCGGACGCGCAGCGTGTGGCGACCGGGCGAAACATTCTTAACCACGAGCGAGCCGGAGGCGTCGGTCGTTCCGCGTCGCACTTCGTCGAGCCAGAGAATGGTGTTCGGTTCGGTGCGGACGGAAATTGATTTTGTGGGTGAAGCGGCGGGGCGGGGAATGCGCGCTCGTGTTGTTCGCTGCGCTGCGGACGCAGTTGATGATGTGCAGAGCAGAGCGAGAGTGGTGAGCAGAGATAGCGCACCTGTGAACAGATGTCTTGACGGAAACACTTCGATATTTCTCATTTCAATTTACAAGTTACGGAATGACGACTTCAATCACTCCTCCTCGTTGCTGTTCGCGCGGCGCGGGCGCACGCCGTTTGCGGGCGAGGCATTACCGTTGTTTACGTTCGCCCCTGATCCGACTTCAGGTCGGAAGCGTCCCTGTTCGTCGTAGAGGCGGCGGTACTGCATTGTGTTGCGGACGACGCCTTGCACGTAGCCGCGCGTCTCGCGGAAGGGAATCGCCTCCGCCCATTCGTCAATCGGCGCAGGGAGGCTCGCGCGCCACTGCACGACGCGGCCGGGCCCGGCGTTGTAGGCGGCGGCGAGGTATTCGACGCGCCCATACTTGTTGAGTTGCTCGCGCATGTAGGCGGTGCCAAGTTGGATGTTGAGGCGCGGCTCGAAAAGCGCGTTAACCGTGATGTCGCGCGGGATGCCACTGCGCGCGGCCGTGGCGCGGGCGGTCGGGATGAGCAGTTGCATTAACCCATAAGCGTTGGCGCTTGAGGCGGCGCGCGGGTTGAAGACGGATTCTTGGCGAATGAGTCCGGCGACGGTGTAGGGGTCGAGGCGTTTGGCGCGCGCTTCCGCTTGGATGATCTCCCAGTGGGCGAGCGGGTAGAAAACGTCCCACGCTTCGCGCGGCATCTCGGCGGGTTTCATCTGCGCGTAATCGGGATAGCTTGCGCGTAAGAGATTGATCGCTTCGACGTTTTTTCCTTGCGCACGGTAGATTTGCGCAATGGCGGTGTTGATGCGCGGGCTTCCCGGCGCAGTCTCCAACGCTTTGGAGAGTTCTGCAAATGCTTGATCTTGAAGACCGACGATGATGAGTTCGTCGGCGCGCAGGATGCTTTCCGTTTCGGCTTGACCGGCCGTTTCTTCAGCGACGGTGACGGTTGAGAGATTGGCGACGGCGCGAGCTATCGTTGCGTCAGAAGCGGTAGCGGCAGGCGCGTTCCTGTCGCTACCGAGCACGTCGAGACGTTGTTTTGAAAGATAACCGTACCAGTTCGCATCGTAACGCTGCTGCATCGCGCGGTAGATAACGATGGCTTCGTTCGTTCGTCCGGCACGCTCCAGATCGCGCGCCGCCCAGTATCCGGCGCGACCGCGATTGTCGGTGTTTTTGTCGGCGTAATTGGCGAGATGTTCAAGCAGCAGTCGCCCGGATTCGTCGAAGTTCTTCGCGTCGTGCGCCGCCCACGCAAGTTCAAACTGCGCATTCGCGGTTTCCGCCGTGTTTGGAAAGGAATTGACGGCGGTGCGGAAAAATTCTGTGGCAACGAAATTGTTTTTCGCGTCCCTCGCGGCGAGTCCGACAGCGACGAGGGCGCGCGCCGTCAACGGATTTGACGGATGGGCGCGGCGCATCTCTTCGGTTGTCCTGCGCGCGGCGTCCCACTGCGCGGGACGCGCGGTGGCGTAAGTCTGCGCGAGGTGGTAGAGAGCTTCGGCGTGTGCGTCTGCGGGCAAAGCGGGCACGGCCGTCAGGGAAGCGATGGCGTCTGCGGTGCGACGCGCGTTGAAGGCGGCGATGCCGCGCCGCAGTTGCTTTTGCGCGTTGACGGTTGTGGGGAAACGCGCGAAGAGGTCGGTGTAAGCGCTGGCGGCGTCCGCGTAGCGTTTGGCCGCGAAAAGTTTATCGGCGCGCGTCGTCGCTTCGTCAGGTGTGGCGGGCGCGAGCGTTGAGTTAAGACGGGCGAGCGCGGCGGCGGCCTCGGCGGCTTGCGCGGAAGCGGGTGCGTAAAAGTAGAGGCGACGGTAAGCGGCGAGGGCGCGCGCCGCATCACCCGCCGCTTCGTAGGCTTGCGCGGCGAGAAGCAACGCCGCCCCGTCGTCCGCGTCGGTCAGCGGTTTGACTAGCGCGGGGACGGTCGTTGCCGCTCCGTCTTGCGCGGCAATAGCGGCGGCACGCAGAAGGGCTTCACGCGCCGGAATTGATGAAGGACGTTCGCGCGCCGCGCTTTCATAAACAACGCGCGCTTCGGAGCGGCGTCCGGCTTTTTCAAGAAGCGCGGCGCGCAGGAGAGAAACGTGATCGGGAATCGCCGTCAGACGGCGTGGGTCAGGTGAATCGAGCAGCGCGGCGGCTCCTACGAAATCGTTTCTCGCTTCTTTCGCCCGCGCACGAACGACGCGCGCCAACGCGCCCGCGCGCGTCCCGGCCTGCTCCGCTTCAATGCGCGCGACGACATCTTCCGCCGGAACGCTGCCGTTGCGAGTTAAAGAGCGCAAATGCGCGAGCGCCATCGCTTCGGGTTCGCGTTGCGTTGTGCCGCAACTCGCAATCGAAAACGGCGCGATCAAAGCCGCGAGCGCAAGGCACAGGGCGACCGCGACAAAAACGAACGGGTGCTTATTAAATTTCATCTTCAAGTATGATTGCTCTCCTTGCCTCAACTCGGAAACCTGCTTGCTTTATTGCTTTGAGGAGTGAATTTTAGTTCGGTTGTTCAGCGACTGAATTATGAATCGGACGTGCGTCGTTTGCGCCCGGGAAATTGTCGGCGCGGGGAGTCGAAGGGTTAGATGCGGCGGCAATCGAGAATCGGTTGCCCGCGCGCGGCGCGCGTTGGAGAGTTAATTGCCGCCGGAGTCGTTTTAAGCGGTTGCGCCGGGATAGCTGTCGCCGAGACGGGCGGAGTCGCCTTCGGCGAGCGTGTTGACGAGTTCGTGATGAAAGTAATCGTAGCGCGCGGCGACCTGCGGCGAAACGCGCTTGTCGAAGGTTTGGCGCGAGCGATCAATTTCTTCGCGCAGACGCCCGTAGAGGTCGCTTGCCTCGCGCCCTTCACGCACTTTCTGATCGTTGTAAAGTTTTATTTCCGAGACGAGCAGGCGCGCGAAGCGGCGCGCGTCGTTGTGCAGACGACGCTCCTCGTCCGTGCCGACTTCGACGGGCAACGGCGTATCGGCGCTCGTGCCGTAGCGACGCGCCGATCCGAGCGGGGCGGCGGTCGTTGCGGGCGTCTCCATTGGCGGCGGCGGAGCGGCAGAGGCCCTAGAGGCACTGTACGCTTCGTTCTCACCGTTCGAGGCGGCGGTTTGTGCATTCGCAGTTGTTTGCGCGGGGAAGGACGAAGGCACGGTGAATTCAGCTTCGGCGCTCGCGTCAGCCGCGTCGGTCGCCGTTGGCGGCGGCATGATCGTTTCAGGCGCAGCTTCAGTTGCGAACTGCGGCGTCGGTACGCTTGAAACGCCCGCCGACGGTTGCGGTTCAGGTTGAGGGGAAGCTGGCGAAGCGACCGCGCGCGGCTGATAGGGCGACGGCGGCGGAGGCGTGCGCGATTCGGTCGGCGCGGGGCGCGAAGTAGCGAGCAACTCGACGCCCATTCCGGCGACGCGCACGAGCGTCTCCAAAGCTTCGAGATTGATCGCGTCCGTATCCATTTCGGCCGAATCCGCGTAGAGCGCGGCGACGGCTCGTCCGCGCGCGAGCAGCGGAATGGCCACGATGCGTTCCGGTTGCTGCCCGGTCGCGCTGATCTTATCAAACAGCATTCGCTCGTCGTCGTGCGCGCCCGGCGCGCCGCTCCACGTCGTGCGGCTTTGTACGACTTCACTGAGAAGCGTACGGGTCGAAAGCGGGAGAGCGATTTCGCGCACGGCTGCGTCGCCGATGGTGCCTTCCAAGCCGCGCGCGCGCCACCCCAGCGCCTGCTCGTTTTTAATGACAAAGAAGATCACGCGCGGGGCGAAAGAGGCGGCGCGATTAACGAGCGAGTTCAAGATGTCGGCCTGCGAGCGTTGGTTATCAATGTCGTCAACGGCCGCTTTGATAATGGCGACATCACTCGCCGACTTTGTGCGCGATGATTCAGCGGCCGCCTCGTCTGTGCCGAGACGCCGGGCTTGGCGCAGGTGTTCGGAGATAGCGACGGTGATGGACGCGCCGTCTTGCCCGTCGCTCGAGAGGCGTTCAGCGAGGCGCGTAAACGCTTCGTTAACTTGGACGTGCGCGCGTTCCACCTCTTCCTGCAAACTTTGCAGGCGCGCGTTGATGTAGCTGTCTACTTCGCCGCGCAAACTCTTTTCCAAGTCGTCGCTTGCCACCTTCTTTTTGTCTCCCTCAAAGTGTAAATTTGAAATTGCTCTTTGTTGGCTTTCGCCCGCCATTGAAGTTTCGCGCGCCGCCCGGCTGGTGATTCGTAATTCTTTCGCGCGCACTTCGGCGAATTTACGGCGGATTATGGACGTGGGCGAGAGGCGGTGTCAAGCCATTCGTTTTTTTGTTGCGGGCAAACTGCTCCGGTCGTCTTAAAGAATTTGACACCTTCCGACGCGCTGGGCTATAACGTCCGCTCACCCGCGTTCCGGCAAATTTCGCAATCGAGACTTTCTCGTGATCCGTCAACTGAGCATTCTGATCGCCGATGATTATGATGACAATCGCGTGCTGCTGCGTTTGATGTTGGAGGCGTCCGGTCACAACGTGCTCGAAGCGCGCGACGGGCAGGAGTGTATCGAGACGGCGCTTGTGGCGCGGCCGGACGTTGCGTTAATTGATCTCTCGATGCCCGGTGTGGACGGCTGGGAAGTGTTGCGCGAACTGCGCGCAGACAGTCGCACGCGCCACATGCCCTGCATCGCCGTGACCGCGTTCGCAGGCGGCGAAGAAGATCGCCAGCGCGCGCACGACGAAGGATTTAACTTCTACCTCGTCAAGCCTTATCGCGCGAAAGACTTGCTCGATCTGCTGACGCGCCTCTTCGCGGGAGGCGGAGAGTAATCTTTATGAACGAAGGAACCGCGAAGTTTGAAGCGGACGCGCCGAGCGAGAAACTCATTCTCGTTCATGCCGAAAAACTCTTCGGTGGCGGGCGCGGAGTCAAACACACGGCGCGCTCGAAACTGCGCTACGTCGAATTGGACGACGCGGGCACGATTCTCATCGAGCAGAACCCGAACAAAAAAAGCGAGTGGGCGCAACTCGCGCAGAAAAATCGCCGCGTCGCATGGGTGATGCGCAACGGGGAATACTTGGCGCGCGTGGTTGATGGCGAAGTGACGATGCTTGA
>JACCYN010000054.1 GCA_013696465.1 Pyrinomonadaceae bacterium | reverse complement strand
GGGCGCTCGCCGAACGGCGCAACTACATCGAAACGATTCTCGAATCCTTGTCAACCGGCGTCGTCTCGCTCGACGAGCGCAACCGCGTGACGACGATCAACGCCGCCGCGCTCCTCATCTTGCGCTTAAATCAACTTCCTCCGCCGGAAGCCGCTTTGTCCGAGATCGTGAGCGCAGAAGATTACGCCGTGCTCAACCGCGTTGTGATGCGCGCGCGCCGGGCGGGACGCGCCGCCGAGCAGACGCATCTCGCGCGCGCGGGCATCGCCTCATCGGAAAATGTTGCGTTCGTTCCTGTCGCGATCTCCGCGACCGTTTTGAAAGCGGGAGACGACGAGGCGCGCGGCGCAGTGCTCGTCATCGAAGATTTGACCGAGTTGCTTCACGCGCAACGCGCCGCCGCGTGGAGCGAAGTCGCCCGTCGCATGGCGCACGAAATTAAAAACCCGCTCACGCCCATTCAGCTTTCCGCCGAACGCATCCGGCGATATTTTCGTAAAGCAAACGAGGACAATCGTTCAACAAACGGTTCGTCGCAAAACTCGAACGCGGCAGCGAAACGCGGAAGCCTCGAAGAGTTGATCGAAACTTGCACGACGACGATCACGCGCGAGGTGTCGAGTTTGAAAACCATGGTTGACGAGTTTGCGCACTTCGCGCGGCTGCCGAAAGCGCGTCTGGAACTTGGCGATTTGAATCAAGTAGTGCGGCAGGCAATCACGCTCTACGAGGAAAGATTGAACGACGTGCAGATGGAAGTTCGCCTCGCGTGGACATTGCCGCCGTTGATGCTTGACGCGAATCAGATTCGTCGCGTCCTGATCAATTTGATTGACAATGCGTTGGAGGCGTTGGCGGACGTTGAAGGTGAGCGACGGATACGCATTGCGACGGGACATGATCCGGCGCGTGGGCTTCTGCTCGTCGAGGTCGCCGACACCGGACACGGCATCGGCGCAAATGATTTCCAACGATTGTTTCAGCCGTATTTCTCCACGCGCGGGCGCGGCACGGGGCTTGGGCTGGCAATCGTCAATCGAATTATCGCCGAACACGACGGACGCATCCACGCCGCTTCCAATCACCCGCGCGGCGCGAAGTTCGTCATCGAACTCATGGCAGCAGAGGGGAAAGCTAATGATGAACGCGGAACTGTAAGCGGAAGAAGTCAGGAGTTAGAAGACAGAAGTCAGGATGAAAACGCTCCAATTCTAACTCCCAATTCCTGACTTCTATTGCCCTATTCTCATCCTTCCGCGTTCATCCTTCATCATTTCTTTTATGTCTAATTCGATTCTTATTGTTGACGACGAGCAGGGAATTCGTGAGACGTTGCGCGCCGTCCTTGAGGACGAAGGCTTCGCGGTTGAGACAGTCGGCTCCGGCGAAGATTGTTTGAAGGCATTTGAGCGTCGGAGTTATGGTTGCGTGCTGCTGGACGTGTGGCTGCCGGGCATTGACGGGTTGGAAACTTTGAAGCGCCTTTTCGCGTCTGGCGCGGATGCGTCGGTCGTGATGATCTCCGGTCACGGAACGATTGACACGGCCGTGCGCGCCACGAAACTCGGCGCGTTTGATTTCATCGAGAAGCCCTTGAGCATCGAGAAAACCGTGCTCGCGGTGCGCAACGCTTTAAGGCAACGGCAACTTGAAAACGCCAACCGGATGCTTGCGGCCGACTTGCGCGACGAACATCGCATCATCGGCGACTCAGTGGCGATGCAAGCTTTGCGCAAACAGATCGCGGTCGTTGCCCCGACGGATGGGCGCGTGCTGATCTACGGCGAATCGGGCACGGGCAAAGAACTCGTCGCCCACGCGATTCACGATCTTTCGCGCCGCGCCGCGTCCGCGTTCGTCGAACTCAATTGCGCGGCGATTCCCTCGGAGTTGATCGAATCGGAATTGTTCGGGCATGTCAAAGGAGCTTTTACGGGCGCGACGCAAGCGAAAGGTGGAAAGTTTGAGGCAAGCGATGGCGGCACGCTTTTCCTCGATGAAGTCGGCGACATGAGTTTGCCTGTGCAGGCGAAGGTTCTGCGCGTGTTGGAGGAGGGACGTTTCGACCGTGTGGGAAGTCAAACGACGATGCGCGTTGACGTGCGCGTAGTGGCGGCGACGAACAAGCGATTAGAGAACGAGATTGAAGCGGGAAATTTCCGTCACGATCTCTTTTATCGTTTGAACGTGATCCCGTTTGAAGTGCCGCCATTGCGCGAGCGTCTCGAAGATGTGCCGCTGCTCGTCGAACATTTCAACCGTAAGTTTTCGATTGACAACGGACGCGAGCCGAAGCGTTTTGAGGGAGACGCGATTGACGCTTTACAAGGGCATTCGTGGCCGGGCAACGTGCGCGAACTGCGCAACACCGTCGAGCGCATCGTGATCATGCACGCAGATGCGAAAGTGACACAGCGCGACATCCCTGCGCTTGGCGGCGGCGAACTTCCGCCTTCCGCCTCATTTCGTTTTCCGTCGTTCAGAGAAGCGAGCGAAGTTTACCAACGCGAGTTTATCCGCCGGAAGATTGCGGAGGCGGACGGCAATGTGTCGCGCGCGGCCGAACTGATGGGCGTTGATCGAAGTCACTTGTACAGAAGGATGCGCGCTCTCGGCATCAGCGCGCGGGATGAGCGCGCCGGTGCATCTTAAAAGTCGCTGCGTGCAACTAATAAAGTTCGTTTTAGCGGCATGAATGTTGCTGCTAAAGCGTTGACAGCACGGCGGAAAAGTCGTATCTGTAAGGATCGCCGCAGAATGAGTTTGCAGCATTTATCGAGCGCAAGGTGATGAAAAGCTCGGTAACAAAGGAATAAAGATGGATTTTACGACACGAGAACTTCTCAAGCGTTACGCGAAACTCGCCTTGGGCCAGCCGTTCGCGCCTGTTCTGTTGAACATTTTGGTGACCAGCGTATGCGATATGCGTTGCACGCACTGCTTCTTCACGGAGGAACTAGACGACCGCCCGCGCAAAAAGTTACAGATGAAGACGGAGGAGATTCAGAAAGTTTCCGAAACGCTTGGCGGCAATCTCGGCGTGCTTATTCTCGCGGGCGGCGAGCCGTTCACGCGCAAGGATTTGCCGGAGATCGTCCGCGCTTTCTACGAGAACAACAAATTAGAGAGCGTCTATCTCATGTCGAACGGGCAGATTCAGAAAAGGATCATCCCTGATGTCACGCGCATACTCGAAGAGTGCCCGAACTTGAACGTCGCCGTCGCGCTTGGCATTGACGGACTCAAAGATCAGCACGAGAAGATTCGTCAGAAGCCCGGCTCGTGGGATATTGCGATTGACACGGCGCGGCAACTGCAAGGCATCAAAAAGGAATTCAATAACCGGCTTGACGTGCAAACCTGCACCTGCGTGATGAACTCGAATCAAGACACGATCTTCGATTGGTACGAGTTTTTGAAGTACGACTTGAAGCCGGATAAAGTCAATATCAATTACATCCGTCCGCCATCAGCGAACCCTAATGAGCTGAACATTGACCACGCGCGCTACTCACAGCTCGCGCACCTCATTGATTCCGACTCGCGCCACGCCGCGATCAAAAACAACTACACGGGCGACGCCGGATTCTTCAAAGCCGCGATTGATATTTACATGCACGGCCTGATCGCCAAAACGAAGGAAGAACAGAAAGCGCAGATGACTTGCTACGCGGGCACGGCCGGAGGCGTTATTTACGACGAAGGCACGGTTTCGTCGTGCGAGAATCTCGACCCGGTGGCGAACTTGCGCGACTTCGATTGGAACTTCCAGAAGCTGTGGCTATCGCCCCAGATGCAAGAGCGTCGCCAGAAAGCTCAGAACGGTTGCTTCTGCACGCACGAATCAAATTCTTACTATCCGTCGCTCCCTTTCAATCCGAAGCACTTGATCCAAATCAAGCGGCTTGAAAAAGAGATGAAGAAAGCGCGCCGCAAACTAGAGCGCGAGCAAGAAGAAGCGGACGGTTTGGTAGTGAAGGCTTAAAGCTGCGCTACGCTGTGATCATCGAAAAGGGCGAAAGCAGCTTCGGAGCTTACGTGCCCGATCTTCCCGGTTGTGTGGCTGTGGCGGACACTGAGGCAGAAGCGTTAAGGTTGATTCAAGAAGCCGTCGAATTTCATTTGGAAGGAATGCGCGAAGACGGGCAGCCTATTCCCGAACCCTCATCAAGCATTGAGTACGTCGAAGTTCGTGCCGCATAAATAATCGGTTTTCAGAGACATCCAAACAAATGTTTCGAGCGCGCGTACCTAAAATTCTAATCATCTCATCTGACACGGGTGGCGGTCATCGTTCTGCCGCCGCCGCGATTGTCGCCGGGGTGCAGAAGTTTTTTCACGCGGACTCTTACGCCGTGCGCGTTGTGCGTGCCGTTGAAGAATGTCATTGGCTCAACGGAAAGCTTGTCGCCTTTTACAATTGGCTGCTGCGCAATCGTCAGCATTGGATGAAGTATCTTTACTGGGCGGTGAATCGCTTTCGCCCGGAGACGCGCGAGTTTTTTATTAAACGCAGCCTCGCCTACATCAGCGATGTTTTCGAGCGTTGGTGTCCGCACGTCGTCGTCAGCGTCCATCCTCTGACGCAACACGCCATCGCGCGCGTGTTGAAGGAACTCAAACTCGCCGACAAAATCCCGCTCGTCACCGTCGTCACTGATCCGTGCTACGGCTTCTGGAAAGGTTGGGCGTGCAACGACGTGCGTTTGTACCTTGTTGCGAGCGAAGAAGCGAAACGGCAGTTGATTGATTACGGCATTGCGCCCGAACGTATCAAGGTGGCGGGGATGCCGGTGCATCCGAAATTTGAGTTGCCGGACGAACGGACGGCGCAGGCGGCGCGTCGCGCGCTTGGATTCGACCCCGATAAATTCACCGTATTCGTCAACGCGGGCTGGGCAGGCGGCGGAAACATCCCCGCGATCTTCCGCGAACTCGTGCGGGGCGAATTAGATGTGCAAGCGATTTTCCTCGCCGGAAAGAATGAAGAGTTGCGCTTGGAAGCCGAATCCTTAGCGGCGCACGCCAAGTTTCCCGTGAAAGTCATCGGCTACTCGGAGAACGTCGAACAACTAATGCACGCGGCCAACGTGATGATCTCGAAACTCGGCGGCTCGACCACGTTTGAAGCACTGGCGTGTCGCGTGCCGATCATCGCCGACGCGCTGACGCCGCCGATGCCGCAAGAGGCGGGTGCGGCGAACTTTCTCGTCAAAGGTGGCGCGTGCGTGTTGTTGGAACGGGCGAGCGATGTGATTCCGGCGGTGCGCCGCATGAGCGAAGATTTCAAATATTACAGCCAGATGCGCGCGGCGACAGCAGGGTTAGCGGTCGCCAATTCAACACAGCGTATCGTCGAAGAGATCACGGCACTAATCCCTGCGCCCGTCATGGCACACGACGAACCTAAGTTGGTCGAAGTGCGTTCGGCTTAAATTCATAAGTAAATCTATAAATCGCTGGTGAGAGAATGAGGAAGGTAATCAAGCTTTTACTTGCTTTAAGCGCGCTGTTCTGCGTTTTTCAGATAACAGCTAACTCAAGCGTCAAGAGCGATAAGGCGCGACGGTTATTCTACGTTGTGTTAAATGGCAAGATTGGGTTCATAGATAAGAGTGGGAGAGTAGTAATCAAACCGCAGTTTAGTGTTATTGATGATTTCTCAGAAGGTTTAGCTCTTGTATCTTGGGGCAGCGATTATGGATTCATTGATGAAACCGGAAAGGTTATTGCTAAACCGCAGTACGATTACTCATGGGGCTTTCGTGAAGGGTTCGCAGGAGTTCAGATTCGGGACAAGTGGGGATTTATAGACAAAGGCGGCAGGCTCACTATTAAATTCAAGTATGTTGATGCCGGTAGCTTCTCCGAGGGAATAGCACCTGTAGCAATCTCTGAAAACGGCGCAATAAAGTTTGGTTACATAGACAAAACCGGAAACATAGTTATTAGACCACAATTTGTTTATGCCGATGGATTTTCTGAAGGAATGGCAGAGGTGATTCTTGAAGGCTCGTTCTCCCCATGGGAAGCTAATTTAAGGCTTGTTGAAGGTAAGACTGGTTACATAGACAAGAGTGGTAAGGTAGTCATCGAGCCGCAGTTCGATGAAGCTTGTGGTTTCTCAGAAGGGCTTGCGTGCGCTAGAGTCGGTGAACAGTTAACAGGTAAATGGGGATACATCAATAAAAAAGCTGATTTTGTTATTCCTCAGCAGTTCGATGGAGCTTCTAGCTTTTCAGAGGGGTTAGCCGCCGTTGCTATTTCAACTGATAGATACTCCAGAGGGAAATACGGGTATATCAATTCATTAGGGCAAATAGTCATCCCCTTGCAATATTCGGATGCTGCTCCGTTTTCAGAAGGTCTAGCGGCGACAGAGATGAATGGTAAATGGGGTTATGTAGATAGAACAGGAAAGACAGTTGTCGAGCCACAATTTGATTACACCTACGGTTTTCATGGTGGTCTGGCAATGGTTCTTATAGATGATAAATTCGGGTATATAAATCCAAAGGGAGAGTATATTTGGAAACCCACAAAGTAATTGTGAGCCGCAATCATTTATTTTCCTTTTGTTGACCGTTGCGCGACATTAGGCTTTAATTCAACTGGTATTAAATCTACGCCCGCTTTCGGAAATCAGAAGGCGGGCATTTTTCGGAGACAAACGTAAATTGAGTTTGCTGTTGGAAGGGAAGCGCGCCTTTATCTCAGGCGGCACGCGCGGCATCGGAGCCGCACTCTGCGAGGTCTTTGCGCGCGAGGGTGCGGACATCGCATTCAACTATCATTCACGCGACGATCTAGCGGAAAATGTTTTGGAGAAAATCAAAGCTTACGGGCGGCGCGCGCAAGCCTTCAAAGTTTCCGTCACGGATCGCGTCGGGTTGAAAAAGATGACGCGCGAACTCGTCGAAGCGTGGGGTGGCATTGATGTGTTGGTCAACAACGCGGCGATCAATCGCGGGGACAATTTTGCGACGACGACCGACCGCGCGTGGGACGAAGTGATTGATACAAACGTCAATGGCCTTTTCGCCGTCACCAAACCAATCTACAAACAGATGATCCGTCAGCGCGCCGGAAGCATTCTCAACATCACGTCCGTCGGCGCGATTCGCGCGCTCCCGACCGCCGTTCACTACGCGACCTCAAAGGCCGCGATGATCGGTTTCACGAAATGCCTTTCGCGCGAGGCGTCTAATTTCGGAGTTACCGTTAATGCCATCGCCGCCGGAATCTTCGACACCGACCTCGCGCACACGCTTCCCGACCGTTTGCTTCAAATGCACGATTTCTGGGTTTCAAAGGGTCGCCTCGGCAAGCCGCAGGAACTCGCCGAATTCGCCGCTTTTATGGTGTGCGACCGCAACAGTTTTATGAACGGCGAGATAGTGATCGTTGACGGCGGCGCAGTGACATAAACAAGCGGGATAAGCTAAACTGCGCGTGACTTTAGAATGTAAGCGAAATTTCAGGAGACTTTTATGGCGAATACAGAACTGATTGATAATCTCAACAAAGCGTTGGCGCTCGAACTCGCGGGCGCGATCCAATACCGTCAGCACAGCTTTCTCGTCACGGGGCCGGAGCGCGAAGTCTACCGCTCTTTCTTCCGCGCGTCGTCGGACGAAGCTCACGCGCACACGATCATGCTCGGCGATAAGGTCGTCGCTCTGGGCGGCGTGCCCACAGTTGAACCCGCGATGATTCGGCAGGCGACCGCGCTCACCGACATGCTGCGTCAAGACCTCGAACTCGAACGCGAAGCGATGGCGGTTTACATGGCTGCTCACGCCGCCTGCACGGACGCCGACCGACCGACACAGTTCCAGTTAGAGGAGCGCATCGCCGAAGAACAAGATCACATCGAAGAATTAGAGAAGATGACGAGCGAGCGCACAGCGAACGTCACGCAGGAGAAGATCACGCTGCGGCAAGTTGGGTAAGAAAGTGATGATTAGCAGAGCAAAGAAGCGCGCGGCAGAAGCTGATCTGCCACGCGCTTCTTTGCTTTCCATAGTTCTTTATCAAGTGAGCGCGGGGAGCTGAATGATTTGACCCCCGCCGATTGTTTGTCCGGCGTCCGCGTGTTGTTGGTTGATTCGGTGACGCGCGACGGTGAGGGCGCGGTGCAGGTCGTCGAGTTGTTCGGCTTGCAGGCGAATCGTTTTCTGACTGCACCAGCCGAGCCCGTCCGTCCACGTTAGTTGGCACAGCGTTACCGAACTCGCGCCGTCGTGCTGCTCAATCGCCACCTCAATTTTTTGATCTTCGTCGGTTGACTCAAAAACTTTTGCCCTTACACTGCCGCTTGCTTGCACCGCTTAAAAACTCCTTAGTAAAAATGGCTTTTTGAACAGCCAGAAATATGAAAGCGCGAAATTGAAAGCCAATTTCAACGACATTCTGCAATAACCTTACTTTTTTGTCAAGATTACTGAAAGCTAATCTCTGCGCGCTTTTTCCAGTTCAAGCAAGCGCGTTGCTAAGTTTCGGAGCGTGCGCTGCATTTCACCGAGGCGGCGGAAGGCGGCGGTCGAACGCAGCCATTCGCGGTTGTCGAAGGCGGGAATGCCTGAGATCATTTTGCCGGGCGCAACGTCGTGGCTCGTCGCGCTCTTGGCGGTTAAAACTGCGTCGTCGCCGATCTTCAAATGCCCCGCGACTCCGGCTTGCCCGGCGAGGATGACGCGATCCCCGATGTGCGAGCTTCCCGCGAGTCCGACTTGCGCGCACAGCAGCGCGTCTTCACCTACCGTGCATGAATGACCGATCTGCACGAGGTTATCAATCTTCGCCCCGCGCCTGATTCTTGTTTCGCCGATGGACGCGCGATCAATCGTCGTCCCCGCGCCGATCTCAACGTCGTCTTCTAAAACTACACGACCCGTCTGCGGAATTTTTAGCCAACGACTCTTTTCGTCTTTCGCGTAACCGAATCCGTCCGAACCGACGACGGCGTTGTTGTGGACGACGACGCGCTGTCCGATGATGGAATGCTCACGAATGCTTGCGCCCGCGTGAATTACAGAATCGCGGTCAATCGTCACATCGTCGTAGATTGTCACGTTCGGATGAATACGAACGCCTGCGGCGATCTTCACCGCGCGCCCGATCACCGTACACGCGCCGATGAAAACGTCTTCGTCAATTCGCGCTGTCAGATCGATGACTGCTGACGGGTGAATCGAAGAAGGGAACGATAGTTCAGGATGAAAAAGACGCAACGCGCGCGTGTAAGCGAGGTAAGGATCGGGGGCGCGCAGAATAGCGATCTCAGCGTTGATCTCGACTTTATCGCCCACATAGATCGCTGAAGCGCGCGTCGTCTGCGTGCGCGGTGTGTAACGCGGGTTGGCGAGAAAAGTAACGTGACCGGGCGTGGCGTCGTCCAACCCGGCTGCGCCCGTAATCTCAAGTTCGGCGTCGCCTTCGATGATAGCGCCGGTCTGATGTGCGAGTTCTCCGAGTTTCATAAGTGGGAGTTTAACTCAACGCTGACGAGACACGCACGCTCTCATCACATCAAATTTACCGGATCGATCTCCAAGTTAATTGAGCGCACATCGCAACCGTCCATCGTAGCGGCGTCGGCTAAAGCTATATCGAGCGTTTCGCGCAGGCGCGTGCGGTTCG
>JACCYN010000288.1 GCA_013696465.1 Pyrinomonadaceae bacterium | reverse complement strand
AACGCGCGATAGAAATTCGCGGCAGTTGCGCGCGCGTTGCACCACAACGTGCTTCCGCCTTGCGCCAAAACGTAAGCGAGGCATTGCTCTAACAATTCTTTGCCATAACCCTGCCGCTGCGACTCCGTCCGGATCGCCATGCCGCGCAAACGCCATGCAGTTTCATCATCTTCGTTCGGCGGCGGTTCGTGATAGACGGAAGCGACGCCAACCGTCTCATGTTTCAGCCGAGCGCCGAGGTGCAGTGTGTCAGGAGCATCATCGCCCGGATAGATCGATTCCTCAGCCGGTTGATTCGGTCTTAAAACCGCGCGTCGAAGCGGGCGCGTCTCTTCGGCGGTGATGGAAGAAATGTTGATGTGTAACATGAAAAACTTAAGCGTTTGATTTCTACAATGTGCGCGTCACCTTTGACAGTGAGCGCGGCGCGTCGGGGTTCAAGCCTTTCGCGTCGGCGAGCAAGGCGGCGAAAAGTTGACCCGGCACGATGTAGGGAATCGCGGCGTGAAATTCGTCAATCTCGTTTGGCAATCCGATGCTGCGCGTCGAGAGTCGAGCGAGTTCTGCGTCGCCCGTGATCGTGAGCGTATCGGCGTGCAGTTCATGTAAGCGTTGAAGCAAAGTCTTCGCGCTCTCCGCGGCGCGACCGGGCGCGGCGAAGAGGACGACGGGGAAGTGGCGTTCGACCATGGCGAGCGGGCCGTGAAGGAAATCGGCGGACGAAAACCGCTCGGCGACGACGTAGCACGTCTCCATCAATTTGAGCGCGAGTTCGTAAGCGTTAGCGTACAAAAGTCCGCGCCCGACGACGACGCAGTTTTCCATGAAGACGTAACGCTCCACGAGCGTTTCGATCTGCGGGCGCAAAGCGAGAGCGCGGGCAGTCCATTCGGGGATCGCTTCAAAAGCTAAACGGGCGCTCGTATTGTTCAAAGATGTGTTTGCTTCACCCAGCGCGTGCGCCAGCAAATGAAAAAGCATCATCTGTCCGGTGAAGGTTTTCGTCGCCGCCACGGAACGCTCGCGCCCGCCGTGCATCAGCAGCGTTTCGTCAACCACGCCGGTCATCGTCGAAGCGGCTTCGTTCGTAATTCCGACGGTGTACGCTCCCGAATGGCGGCAGCTCTCCAGCACGCGGTTGATGTCTTCGCCTTCGCCGGATTGCGATACACCGATGACGAGCCCGCCCTGCAATTTTAGTTTCGCGTCATAAAGCGTGTGAACCGATGGGGCAGATAGCGAAACGGGAATGCCCGTTGTCGTCTCTAACAGGTAACGACCGAAGAGGGCGGCGTTATCGGAACTGCCACGCGCAACGAGCACGATCAAGTTTACGCCGCGCTTGCGCAAGAATTGTCCGAGACGTTCGACTTTGCGACGCTCTTCCGCAATCGTCTTTTCAAGCGCCGCAGGTTGCTCGGCGATCTCCTGTAGCATTAAGGACAAGGCGTTTTTCTTTCCGATGAGTTTTACTCACTTGCGCAACGCGCTTCAGAAAGTTTGTTGACACTTTAAGAATGAACGTGATAGTTGTCCGCGCACACCGTTCCGAAGCGGTCGGTCTACCTGTCACAATAAAGCAGCGCGCCGCTTAAGCGCAACAGTGTCGGTGGGCTGTTCTGCCACGCTGGTCACGAAGAAAAGTTTATGAGCGAATCGTTTGAAGAGGGGAAGACCGGCGGGCGCACGGATCGTCTGCTCGCGCTCGACGCCTTTCGCGGGCTGACCATCGCCGGGATGATCCTCGTCAACAATCCCGGCTCGTGGAGTCACATCTATGATCCGCTCGAACACGCCGCGTGGCACGGCTGGACTCCGACCGATCTGATCTTCCCGTTCTTCCTGTTCATCGTCGGCGTCTCCGTCACGCTCGCCTTCGCCAAACGAACTGAGACAGACGACGCGCAAAAAGATTTGTACATAAAGATCATCCGGCGCACGCTCATCATCTTTCTGCTCGGACTCTTTCTCGCCGGTTTCCCTCGCTTCGATCTCTCGACGATCCGCATTCCCGGCGTGCTGCAACGCATCGCCGTCTGCTATTTCTTCGCGTCAATCATTTTCCTCAACACGAAGGTGAGAACGCAGGCGATCATCGGCGTCGGCCTGCTGCTTCTTTATTGGCTGCTGATGACGCTTGTG
>JACCYN010000287.1 GCA_013696465.1 Pyrinomonadaceae bacterium | reverse complement strand
GGGTTTACAGAGATGATGTTATTGACAAGCCTTCTCGGAACGAAAGCGTTCGGGTTCCTTTTCTTTCTCTTGCAGGAAGCAAGTGCCGAAGATAATTTAGCCGACGCCTTCAGCTACACACACATGCTCAGGAACTTGGGCCCCATCGCCATCGCCGTGATCATCATCCTTCTGATCATGTCAATGTATTCGATTGCGATTATGGTCGAGCGGTTCTTGACGTATCGCGGCGCGAAAGCGCAGTCGCGCGAGTTCGCCCCGCGCGTCGCGCAGGCGCTCAAGAACGACCGCATCGAAGAAGCGATCAACATCAGCGACAAACACAAGAAGTCGCACCTTGCGATGGTCGTTAACGCCGGGCTGCAGGAGTTTCGCGCACACGAGCAATCCGCCGATATTTCGGGCGACGAAATCGAAGCATCGAAACGCGCTCTGCAACGCGCGATCACGATTAAGACGAATGAATTCCGGCGCGGGCTGTCAGGTCTTGCGACCATCGGCTCCACCGCCCCGTTCGTCGGACTCTTCGGCACAGTGTTCGGCATTATCAGCGCATTTCAGGGCATGAGAGCGGCTGAGGGCGCGGGCATCGGCGCAGTCGCAGGCGGTATTGCCGAAGCTCTCTACACGACGGCGCTCGGACTGCTTGTGGCAGTTCCGGCCGTGTGGCTCTTCAACTACTTCACGAGCAAGGTTGACGGGTTCGTAGTCGAAATGGATAACTCGGCTTCCGAACTCATTGACTATTTCTTGAAGAATCGCACGCGACAACTGAAGCCGTAAGCGGCGCGTCTAAAGAGATAATTCCGTTTCGTGTCCGCTTCGTTTGCGGACGAGGATTGTGATTAGCGCGGAGAGCGTGTAACTCGCTCATGGGGCACGCTCTCCGGTTCGTTCGAGTTTTAGGAGTTAAAATTATGGGAATGGCAGCAGGCGGAGCGACCGACATCAATTCGGAGATCAACGTCACGCCGATGGTAGACATTATGCTCGTGCTTCTGATCATCTTCATGGTCGTGACGCCGCTTCTGCAACACGGCGTGAGCGTCACACTGCCGAAGGAGTTGCGGAACCCGGAAGAAGACCCGCGCATCGTGAAAGACGGATCAGTTGTGATCGCCGTCACGAAGGATAACGAGTATTTCATCGGCAAAAAGCCGTATCAGATCGCGGAACTTGAAACGCAACTCACCGAGTTGATGAAAGAAAAGACGAGGGAAGAGGAACGGGTCGTCTACATCAAAGGCGATTCCAACGCCCGTTATGAATCAGTCGTCGCCGTGATTACGGCCGTGCGTAAAACGGGCATCGAGCGTATCGGATTGGTTGCGGATAAGAAGAAGGGCACTGCGGCCGGCCCGGTCGCCAGTCCCGCGCCCGCAACTTAAAGTGTAGTTGACGAAGCGGCGCGCCTGTTCGTGGGCGACGTGGCTTCCCGATGGAGGATTTAAGATGGGAATGAGTTCAGGCAGCGGCCGTGCCGTGCCGTACATCAACGTCACGCCGCTTATTGACGTATTACTCGTGCTGCTGATCATCTTCATGGTGATCACGCCCTTGAAGCCTTCGCGCTTCGAGGCGCTCGTGCCGCGCGAAGCCACAGAGCAGCAGAAGCAGGCGGCGCCAAACCCCAACACCCTGATCGTTTTGATCACTCAGGACGGCAAAATCAGGCTTAACGATAAAGAGGACTTGGGAACGGTTGGCACTTTCGAGGGCGGCGCTGATAATACCGCTCCGTTGAGCACGCGGCTGTTGGCGATCTTCCAAGAACGCAAGACCAACCGCGCCTACAAGCCCGGCATCGAATCCGACCCGAACTTCGGATCGATGACGGAGGATCAGCGCATTGAACGCACCGTCTTTATCAAAGCTCCGCGCACGCTTCGCTACGAGCCGGTGGTGAAAGTAATTGACGCCGTTAAGGGCGCGGGCGCGAGTCCGGTCGGATTGCAGATCGACGATCTACAGTAAACTCACCTCAAGGCGAAGCGGAGTCGTTTGAGATTTTCGTAAACTTCTTCGCTCGCTGATAATTTATTTGGAGTCGCTTAACAGATGAAACTTTCAACCTCTAGGATCATGCTTCCCGTGCTCCTAGTCGTGCTCGCCGCCAGTTCCGGGTGCGGTATTGTCAACGGCATCCGCGCCAAAAGCGAACTCAACGACGGCGCGCTCGCCTACCGAACCGGCGATTACGCGCAAGCCCAACAGCATTTCGAGAAAGCCATCGCGCTTGATCCCGCTCAAAAGAACGCTCCGCTTTTCCGTGCCCGCTCCATCGAGCAACAGTCGCGCGGCGGCAACGAAGCGAAGGCGCGTGAGGCGATTGTCGCCTACCAAGAGATCATGCGCAACGACCCGTATAACGAAGAAGCTTATAACGGCATTGCGCGCATGTATCGCGTGCTCAAGGACGACGCCGCGCTGACCGAGTGGGTGAGGACGCGCGCCAACGACAACAACGCGCCCGGCGAGAAGCGCGCCTTGGCCTTAACCTTCCTTGCAAGCGAAAAGCGCAAATGCTCAAACGACATTACGGAAAAAACCGAAAACAAACAGACGGTGACGAAAGACGGTAAGGCCGTTATCGAGTTTAAGAAGCCGAAAGACCAAGGAGAGTTTGATACCGCGCAGCGTTGCGTCAACGAGGGTTTGGAGTTTGCCAATCAAGCGATTAGCCTTGACGCCAACAGCGAAGCGGCTTTCGCCTCGAAAGCGAACCTTCTGCGCGAAGCTTCCCGTCTGGCTCAGATGGAAGGCAATCAAGCGAGGAGGGACGAACTCGAACGACAGTTTACTGAAACCAACCGTCGCTACGAGCAATTGCGCGACGAAAACAAACGCAAGAAGGACGCGGCCGCTTCGCCCTCGCCCCCGACGACCTGAAATAGTTTTCAACACGAAAGCCGGAAGGCAGCGTTACAGTCCGGCTCGGTCATCAATCAAAACAGGTGATGCTCGACTTTCGAGACGAGCATCACCTATTCTTATAGAAGGGTGGACGAAGAAAGTCAGAAGACAGAAGTCAGAATAAACCAGAATCATCTCGTATTCTGTCTCCTGACTCCCGACTACTATCTCCCGGTTCATCCATCCTTCCTATTTTGCTTCAATGATTCGCATCGAAGAAATAGTTGAGAAGGTCGGCGGCAATTACCCGCAAGCCGACCTCGATCTTTTGCGCCGCGCCTACTTTTTTTCCGCGCGCGAGCACAAAGGGCAGACGCGCGCTTCGGGCGAACCTTACCTCGTACATCCTCTGGAAGTCGCCAACATCCTCGCCGAGATGCGGCTCGATGAAGTGTCGGTGGCGACGGGGCTGCTGCATGATGTCGTCGAAGACACGCTCGTTGATCTCGAAACCATTGACAGGTATTTCGGCACCGAGATCGCGCACCTCGTTGACGGTCTCACGAAGATCGCGCAGGTCAGCCACACCTCGCGCACTTCGCCCGAAGAGCAGCAAGCGGAAAACGTGCGCAAGATGCTTCTGGCGATGGTGACGGACGTGCGCGTAGTGCTCGTCAAACTCGCCGACCGCCTTCACAACATGCGCACGCTCGCGCACCTTAAACCTGAGAAGCGTCAACGCATCGCCAAGGAAACCGAAGACATCTACGCCCCCATCGCGCACCGTCTCGGCATGGGTAAACTTCGCGGCGAGCTTGAAGATTTATCCTTTCAGCATTTGCACCCGGAAGAGTATCGCCACTTGGCCGCCCAACTCGCCGCGCGCCGCTCCGAGCACGAAGCGTTCTTGCAGCGCACCACCACGCGCATCGAAGAGCAATTGCGCGAAGCGGAAATTCCCGTCGTGCGCGTCGAGGGGCGCGTTAAGCGTCTCTATTCAATCTGGAAAAAGCTTAAACGGCAGAAGATCGAACTCGATCAGGTTTACGATTTGGTGGCCGCGCGCATCATCACGCCGAACGAAGTGCGCCACTGCTACGCCGCTCTGGGCGTGATTCACAACACATGGCGACCCGTGCCCGGCCGCATCAAGGATTGGATCGCCACGCCGCGCGACAACCTTTATCAATCCCTGCACACCTCCGTGATCGGCTCCGAAGGTCAACCGTTTGAAGTGCAAATCCGCACCGAAGAGATGGACGAAACTGCGGAGGAGGGCGTGGCGGCGCACTGGAAGTATAAGGAAGGAACGCGCGGGGCGCACGCGGACGACGAAGCATTACAGTCTCTCAAGCGCACGCTCGTCGAGTGGACGCAAGATGTGAAAGACTCGCGCGATTTCCTCGAATCCCTCAAGCTCGATCTCTACCCGAAAGACGTTTATGCGTTTACGCCGATGGGCAAAGTGATTCAACTGCCGCGCGGCGCGACGACCGTTGATTTCGCTTACGCGATTCACTCTGAAGTAGGCGACGCCTGCACGGGCGCGCGCATCAACAACCGCATGGTCGCCCTGCGCACGCCAATTCAAAACGGCGATGTAGTTGAAATTATCACTTCATCGAACGCGCACCCCAGCCGCGATTGGTTAAATTTCGTCGTCACCTCGCGCGCGCGCAACCGCGTGCGTCACTGGGTCGCCGAGCAGCAACGCACCGAGTCAATTGAGATCGGCCGTAAACTTTTTGAAAAAGAAGCGTCGCGCGTCGGGCTGACGGCGAAGAAACTCATCGGCGACGGAGACGGCGATTTCCGGCGCGCGGCAAGCGAATACGGCTACGGGCGGGCGGACGACCTCCTCGCCGCCATCGGCTACGGCAAGCTTGTGCCGCGCAACGTGCTGGCGAAAGTTCTCGGTACGGAAAAACTGACGGAGCTTGAGCAGCGCAAAGAATCGAAGATTCGCACTGGCATGAGTGCGGGCGTGCAAGCCGTCAAACGTCTCATCCGGCTTGGCGACGAATCAATCGTGGTGCGCGGCATAGACGCGATGATGGTGACGCGCGCGCGCTGTTGCAGCCCGATCTCTGGCGAAGAGATCACGGGTTACATCACGCGTGGCAAAGGCGTTGTGGTTCACGCCCGACGCTGCAAAAACGTCCAGCAGTTGATGCTCAACCCGGAGCGCATCGTCGAGGTTGAATGGGCGGGCGGGGCGGAAGGCAAGGCGTCATACGCGGTGAAGTTGCTGGCGGTGACGGAGAATCGCACGGGGATGCTGGCGGGAATCACGGGCGCGATCTCCGACATGAAAACTCAAATCCGCGACGCGCACGCTTCCATCTCGTCAGACAATCACGGGCGGGTTGAGGTGACAATCGAAGTGTTCGACTTGAAACATCTCGATAAGGTGACGCGCTCGATCCGCCGCGTGCCCGGTGTGTTGGACGTTGAGCGCGTACAGGGGGCGGCTTGATGGGCGTAAGTTCGGTCGCATTAAAGTCCAGAGCTTGCCGACGATAATCTCTATGGGAACGATTAAAGTCGCCTTGTTGCAGATGACGGGCTGCGGCGTTGACAAGGACGCAAACCTTGCCAAAGGAGACGATTATTGTCGCCGCGCCCGCGCAGGTGGTGCGGACATCGCCCTGTTCCCGGAAATGTGGAGCGCGGGGATAAAGTTCTTTGATCCGAACGACGAAGGGGCGCGCGAAGAGTGGCAAGCGCGAGCGATCAGCCGTGACGATCCGTTCATCACACACTTCCGAAAGCTTGCCGGAGAACTGCGGATGGCGATTGCGGTCTCCTACCTTGAGAAGTGGGACGGCGCGCCGCGTAATTCCGTGTCTCTGATTGATCGTCGCGGCCGTGTCGTGCTGACCTACGCGAAGGTTCATACCTGCGAGTTCGATGTAGAATGTTCGCTCACGCCCGGCGAGGAATTTCCGGTCTGCACACTTGACACCGAGCAAGGCGACGTGCGCGTAGGGTTTATGATCTGTTACGACCGTGAGTTTCCCGAAACGGCGCGCATCTTGATGCTCAACGGTGCGGAACTTATTCTGACGCCGAACGCTTGCACGCTGGACGAGCATCGCATCGGTCAGTTCAAGACGCGCGCCTTAGAGAACATGACTGGCGTGGCGATGGCCAACTACGCCGCGCCGCAGAACAATGGGCATTCCGTCGCCTTCGACGCAGTGGCTTATGGCGCAGGCGGAGAGGGGCAAGACGGAGAGGCGCGCGACACGCTGATCGTCGAAGCGGGCGAAGCGGAAGATGTTTACATGGCTTCGTTCGACATAGACAGCATCCGCGCCTACCGCGAGCGGGAGGCATGGGGTAACGCTTACCGCCGCCCGCGCCTTTACAAGATGCTTATCGCGCCGGAAGTAATGCCGCCATTCGTCCGCCCGGACGCGACGAGGTGAATGCCGGACGCTAAAACTCGCTGATAAAATCTGAGCAACCTTGCTTCGCGTTGGCGTGTCGGAAGATTGTTTGTTAGAATTCGTGGTTTGTTTTAAGAGAGGGTTGGGAAGCAGTGAAGCAGATCGTTTATACGGAGAATGCGCCGGAGGCAATCGGGCCGTATTCGCAGGCGATTGTCATCGGCAACTTTGTTTTCACTTCCGGTCAAATCCCGCTTGATCCGCGCACCGGGGAATTCGTCGAAGGCGGCATCGCGGAGCAGACCGAGCAGGTGTTAAAGAATTTGTCGGCGGTGCTCGAAGCGGCCGGAACCGATCTCTCTCGCGTCGTGAAGACGACCGTGTTCCTTGCGGACATGAACGATTTCGCCCGGATGAATGAAGTTTACGGAAAGTTCTTTGGAGAGAATGCGCCTGCGCGTTCGACGGTTCAAGCGGCCGGGTTGCCGCGTAACGCGCGCGTCGAAATTGATGTGGTGGCGGTAAAAAGAACCGATGAACGATGAACGCGGAACGATGAATATAAGCGTTTCGTTGTGTCGGTTCATCGCTCTGAGTTCATAACTTATCTATGCGGCTTTTGTTATTTTGCCCGCTTTGATGCAGCTTGTGCAAACTTTGAGGCGTTCGGCTCCGCCCGCCTGCCGAGCGACGCGGATCGATTGCAAATTTGGATTGAAGCGACGACGGGTGCGATTGTTCGCGTGAGAAACATTGTTGCCGAATTGCGGCCCCTTACCGCAGACTTCGCAGCGTTTAGCCATGATTTTGAATTGCCTCCGAGAATGATTAACGAATCCGCCTTTGCCTCTACAGAAAACGTAAATGAAGCGGGGCGAAACGAGAACTTATAACAAACGTCTTTCTAGAACGTCAAGCACCGAGACGAGTTGCCAACCGAGAAAGGCGATTTTCGTCGTTCATTAAAAAGGAAAAATCTATTGTGAGTAAAGTTGCCAAATCTCTTTTCACCTTCGCTTTCGTGGTATGCGCCTCGCTCGCTTTCGTCGCCTGCAGCTCTAACAGTGGCGGCGGCACGGCTGAGACAACTAATTCCGAGACGGCCGTAGCAGCCACGGTCAACGGCAAAAGCATTATGCTTAAGGACGTTGACCGCTTGTTAAGTCAACAAGCACAAGGTCAGCAGGCGCAGTTGTCGCAGCTCCAGCTCGCCGCCGCCCGCCTGCAAGTTTTGCAAGGCTTGGTTCAACGCGAAGTGATGTTCCAACGCGCCGAGAGGGAAAAGTTGCTGCCGACGGAAGAAGAATTGACGCAAGCCCTCGCCAGCCAGAAACAGCAGGCGCGCATGACCGAAGAAGAATATCAACGCGCGCTCAAGGAAAACGGGCAAACCGAAGGAGGATTGCGCGAAGAGTTGCGGCGCGACACCGCCATTCGTAAGCTGCAAGAGAAGTTGATCGGGCGCATCACGATCAGCGACCGCGAGGTTGAAGATTTTTACAATACCAACAAAGAGCAGTTCGTCGCCACGCGCGGCGTCCAACTCGCCGCTATCGTCTTCGATCCGAATCCCAACGAAGGTGTGAAGCAAGACGTTAAGAGTGAGCCGGAAGCGAAGCAGAAGGCTGACATCACTTACCAGCGTTTGAAGAGCGGCGCGGACTTTGCAACTGTCGCGCGTGAGGTCAGCGAAGACGTGAACACCCTTTTGCGGGGCGGCGATCTCGGCTTTTTCACCGAAGAGCAGTTGAAGCAGATCAACACGCCGCCGGAGTTGAGCGCGCGCTTCTTCAATTCGATGCAGGCGGGCGACATCACCGAACCCGTCAACGTCAACGGCCGCTACTACATCTTTAAGCTGCAAGGCAAGCGTCTGCAGAATGAGAACCTGACACTCGACAGCCCCGGCGTGCGCGATCAAATCAAACAAACTTTGATCGGGCAACGGCAAGAGTTGCTCAACGCCGCGCTCGTCGAATCTTCGATGAACGAGGCGAAGATCGTCAATAACTTGGCGCAGAACATGCTCAACAGCCCGCAGAACTTGAGCGGTTTGCGCCCCGCCGCGAACCCCGCTGCCTCACCGAACGCGAGTCCGGCGGCAGCTTCTTCTCCGGCAGGGGGCGCGACGCCCACCGCAACTCCGGCGGCGACCGCTTCGCCCGCGAGGTAAACCGAAGAATTGGAAAAGCGACGGGCGGGTTACGACAGAGGCGACGCTTTGCTAAAAGTCCTCATACGTCGTGCCCGCTCGTTTGTGTTTACGATTAAAGAAGATTCGCACCGAACGTCTTCAACTTTGAGTTTCGTTTATGTTGTTTCGCCTTTCCGAAGTTTATAAATCCTACGGTACGCAGGACGTGCTGCGCGGGCTTTCCTTACAAATCAACGCGGGCGAGCACGTCGGACTCGTCGGGCGCAACGGCGCGGGTAAGACGACCGTTTTTCGCCTTGTCGAAGGAGCTGAGACGCCGGATCGCGGCGACACCGTGCGCGCGCGCGGATTAAAACTCGGACTGCTCGAACAGCACGTTAATCTTGAACCCGATACGACCGTGCATGAAGCCGCGCTCGCCGCCTTCGGCCATCTTCAGCAGATTGAACACGAGATGCGCCTGCTTGAACACCGCATGGCGGAGGCGGGCGATGATCTCGATGCAGTACTCGAACGCTACAGCGACTTGCAGCACCAATTCGAGCGCGAAGGTGGTTTTGAATACGCGGCGCGCGCCGAATCAATTCTGCAAGGCTTAGGCTTCACGCGCGAGATGTGGTCGTTAGACACTGCGAAACTCTCCGGCGGGCAACGTAATCGTCTCGGACTTGCGCGCCTGCTGCTCGCCGAACCCGACGTTCTGCTGTTAGATGAACCGACCAACCACCTTGACGTGACATCGGTTGAATGGCTTGAAGAGTTTCTCGCAAGCTACCCGTCCGCCTATGTGATCGTCAGCCACGACCGTTACTTTCTCGACCGCACCTCGACGCGCATCGTGGATATTGAGAACGGTCGCGCGGCCACGTACAACGGCAACTACTCAGCTTTCCTCATCGAACGCGAAGTGCGCCGCGAAGCGCAGCAGCGCGCTTACGAAAATCAACAGCACCTTATTCAAAAGACCGAGGATTTTATCCGCCGCAATCTCGCCGGACAGAAAACGAAGCAAGCCAAGTCGCGCCGCAAGATGTTGGAGAAGTTGGAGCGCGTTGAAGGCGTGCGCCCCGATCAGTCGTCGGGCAACTTTCGCTTGCAGGGAGTCGAGCGCGCGGGCACGCACGTGCTCACCGTCGTTGACGCTGTTATCGGCTACCCGGAAAAAACTCTCGCCGCCGGAATCACCTTCACGCTTAAACGCGGCGAAGCCCTCGGCGTCATCGGCCCGAACGGTTCGGGAAAGACGACGCTCGTGCGCACGCTGCTTAATAAACTTTCGCTTCTCGCGGGCGAAATGCGCTGGGGCACCAACGTCCGCACGGGCTACTATGCCCAACAACTCGACGACCTCGATGACCGCAACGAGATCATCATGGAACTTCGCCGCGTCGCACCTTCGTCGGCGACCGCCGGAGAGTTAAGAAACTTCCTCGCGCAGTTTCTCTTCGTCGGCGACGACGTTTACAAGCACGTCCGCGATCTTTCGGGCGGCGAGAAAGGCCGCCTCGCGCTCGCCAAGTTGATCTACTCGCGCGTCAACGTCCTCGTTCTTGATGAGCCGACCAATCACCTCGACATCCCCTCGCGCGAAAGTTTGGAAGAAGCCCTCGACGCTTACGACGGCACGATCATCACGATCAGCCACGACCGCTATTTTCTCGACCGCATTGCGACGCAAATCCTCGCCCTCGACGGACAGGGCGGCGCGGAGCACTACGATGGCGACTACACCGAATATCACGACTGGAAAGCGGCGCGCCCCGCAAACGAAAGACCTTCGGCAACGGCGGATGTCGAACCGCGCCGCGATCTACCACCTGCTCCGGTGAAAGAATCAGGCGCGACAATCAAGGCAGCGAAGGAAGAGAAGAAAAGCGCGCCGCAGAAATCAAATGTTCGCGTGGTGAAAAAGAAAAAGGAAGCATCGCGCGATCCACAGCTCGTCGAAGCTGAGATCGCGGAAGCGGAGAAAAACTTAAACGCTTTATCGCAAGAGTTGTCTCAACCGGAGACGGCACGCAACCCCGAACGCCTCCGCGCGCTCAACAAAGATTACGAAGAAGCCGACAAACGCCTGCGCGCGCTTTACGAAGAATGGGAACGCGTTGTGGCTGAAGAGGCAAGGGTTTGATGCGGCGTTACACCTTCGTGTGACGCGGGATTTCTTCGACCGATTAATCTTTGTAGCCGCGATGCTTGACACCAAATACAGCCGTTTGTTAACTTGTCCCTCCGCTTTCAATGAAACAAAAAAGCGTGAGTTTCCGAAGGGTATAGGCGCGTAGCTCAGGGGTAGAGCACTACCTTGACACGGTAGGGGTCTGCGGTTCAAATCCGCACGCGCCTACTATTTTTATCTTTAGAGAAGAACAACTTATGGAAACAAACATTTCGAGCTAATTCCTTATCTACCTTTTCATCTACCTATTCGCACAAAGTCATATAATTTGCATTGTTTGAGCCGTCACTTGGCGGCTTTTGCTTTATACCACATTGAGCTTTGCAGCCGCTCTCATAACGTGGTAGCCAGCCGCCGCGCTTAAATGTTTACAAGCGAAACCAGCAATGCCGCCTTTACATGTACAGTGACCGAACCGCTTGTCGTTGCGTAAAAAGAAATCAACAACATACTGCTTTCTGTGCTCACGGTTGGTAACACGGTATTGACGGAACAAGCCTGTAGGTTGAACGAACAACTTGCTCGCTTTCGCCCGCTCTGTCGCTTTGCTTAGTTGCTCTGCCGATTGAAGCTGAACAATATCCATCTCCATTCATCCAAAGTCTTGAGTTATCCCTATCATTATGATAGGGTTTAGATATATTATAAATATTCCCTATCGCTTGTCAAGGTAAATATATGTAATTATGAAGAAAAAAGTAGCGAAGGAAACAAACGATATAGCAGATTTAATTTCACAGGCGGAAGCGGCGCGATTGCGTGGTGTGACGAGAGCGGCGATACAGGATTTAGTGAGGCGTGAGCGTATCCGTACGGTTGATATTGGCGGACGTGCGCTCGTGTATCGGAGCGAGATTGTGAATTATGAGCAGGGCGAACCCGGCAGGCCCCGAAAGGAAATGAAACAATGAAAGCTATCACCTAATAGCCTGCCATAAAGTCAGGCCGGATGAAATCCTTCTCAGCACCTTTTACAGAACAGCATTACAACAGGCGCGTTTTAAAATAATCGAAAAACGCCTGCAATTTTGTTTAAATTAAGGAAAGCGAAAATGAAAAACAAAACACTTGATTTGTTGGTTGCGGCGTTTGCCGTTGTTTTATTCTTGAATATTCACGCCGCCGCGCAAAGCGGTTGGCTCGACCAGAATCCGCTGCCGAATTGGAACAGCCGGAGCCGAGCGATTTTGCAAACGGAACGGATGCCTTCGGGCGAATTGGCGCGATGCGGCAAATTCGTTCGCCAGCCGACGCTTCCGGCAGACATGTTGTTGGCGAAGTATGGCTGGACACTCGTCGGTTCGGCGCAGGTTTACGGCAAAACAACCGTCGTCTCGTGGGCGCAAGGCTTCGACGGAATGTGTCGCCCGCATGGATTTCAGACGATGGTTTTCGTCGGCAACCGCGTGGCGGGAACATTGTCGCCCGGACCGATGGATTCGCGCACCGACGGCTCTCTGGTCAACGTGAAGATGACTTCGGAAACGACTTTGACCGCTGAGTATGTACGTTACCGCGCATCGGACGCGCTTTGCTGCCCGTATAAAACAGAAGCGGTTACTTTTGTTATTAAACCCGACGGCGCGAATTTTCTGCTCGTGCCGGAATCGAAAATTGATGCAGGCGGTGTCGTCACGAACGGGCAGTCCGCCGAGATGTTGAAGAACACGACTTGGCGTTGGCAAAGTTCTGAAACGTCGTCGGAAAATACGACCGTTGAAAAACCGGAGAATTACCAACTTGAATTTATTGCCGACGGCAAAGTAAATGTCTTAGCGGACTGCAATCGCGGACGCGGCACATACAAAACGGAAGGCAGCAACTTGGCTTTTTCGGGTATCTTTCTAACGAAAATGGCTTGCCCCTGCTAGGTATTGCCGCTAATTCTTACCGGGCTTTCGGCCGGGTATTTCGTCTTTCGCTTTCGGGCGTCGAACAAAGAAAACAATCAAAAGACGCCCGTCGCGGAAGAATCAGACGGTGAAAGTTAAAATAAAAAAATCAACAGGAGAATTCAAAATTTATGCTAGATGATTTTAAGGCGTTTATCGCACGCGGCAACATTCTCGATTTGGCGATTGCCGTCATTATGGGCACGGCATTCGGCGCGATTGTTAAAACATTTACCGATGGAATCATTATGCCGGTCATCGGTTTTATCACTGGGGGCATTGATTTCAAAGACAAGGTTATCAATTTAGGCGAGATGCCGGTTACA
>JACCYN010000006.1 GCA_013696465.1 Pyrinomonadaceae bacterium | reverse complement strand
CGCTTACAACACGGGCGTCGGCTGGCGGCAGATCATCGAGAACATGCACAAGACGGCAAACCTCGCCGAGTGGTACAAAGAGCACGGGCGTCATGCGGTTTACGCGAAAGGCAAGGCCGTGCCGCTTGCGACGACAAAGCATTCGCTCAGTTTGCCTGTGGTCAGCGTGACGAACGGCGCGAGCCAAACGCAGAGCGGCGATGGTGGAGGCTGCGGCAGTTGCGGAGGCGGAAGCGGTCAAGATTTAGCCGCCTCACCTTACCTTGTCGAAGAAGAAGAGGCAGCAATCGTTTAGCGACCTTCTTTGATTTCGTATTCAGATTTAGGGAGTCACAAATCGTGACTCCCTTTTTAATTGATACAAGGGGCGATTGACATCAAAGCGCGTCCGCGTTTAGATTTATCTACGCTTGTTGGGAGGTCGTCCAATGGTAAGACGCCAGACTCTGGATTATGGCAAGAGACATTGAGAAACAGCGCGCGGCAAAGCGTCGTTACTACGAACGCCACCGCGAGTTGTATCGTGATAAAAATCGTCGTAAACGTGAGCGAGTAAGAGCGCTGGTGCGGGAATACAAGTCACGACCCTGCGCGGACTGTAAGGGGCTGTTCCCGTTTTACGTGATGGACTTCGATCATCGGGAAGGGGAAAACAAAATGGCTCAAGTCGCTATGATGGTCAACAACGTGAGTCTCGAACGTCTCCTAGATGAAATCGCAAAATGTGATATTGTATGCGCCAATTGTCATCGAGTTCGCACGTACAGTCGTGAGCAAAGATTTTCCCGGATGGCGTAATGGTAGCGTACTCCGGGTGCAAAGATTTTAATGCCGGATCGTCTAATGGTAAGGCGCACGCCTCTGGAGCGTGTTATCAAGGTTCGAGTCCTTGTCCGGCAGTTTTTTAATGCTCTATCACTCATCAATTTGCGCGCATCGCCGCTGGCGGCGGGCAATGTATGATTCAGGAAAAGAGTGAAAGCGAAGTTGTAATTAACTTACGATTGATCGTAGAAACCGGAAGCCGCTTGATAGATGAGCGGCTTTGTTCATTTGTAAAATTATGATTAACGATTCATTGCCGATTGGCGTCTACTACGAGCACCCTGATTGGTTTCGCCCGCTCTTCGCGGAACTTGATCGCCGCTCAATCGAATACACGCGGATTGACGCGCGCCGACACAGTTACGATCCGAGCGAGACTGCGCCACGCTACTCGCTTTTTTTCAACCGCATGAGTCCGTCCGCCTACTTGCGCGGCAACGCTCATGGCATCTTTTACACGCAAGGCTTGCTCGCGCATTTGGAAGCCGCAGGCACGCGCGTCGTCAACGGCAGCCGCGCGTTTGCGACCGAAATCTCGAAGGCGAAACAACTCACGCTGCTCCGGTCGCTTAAACTTTCATACCCGCGCGCCCGCGTCATCAATCATGCGGGCGAAGCGGCGCGCGCGGCCGAAGGCTTGCGCTTTCCCGTCGTCGTCAAAGCCAACATTGGCGGAAGCGGCGCAGGCATTACACGCTTCGATTCGATGGAAGCTCTGGAGCAAGCTTCGCAAAACGAAAGTATTGATCTCGGCATTGACGGAGTGGCGCTCGTTCAAGAATTCATCCCTGCGCACGGCGGCTACATTACGCGCGTCGAGACGCTCGGCGGTCGTTACCTATATGCGATCAAGGTCTATACGACCGGCGAAGATTTCAATTTATGTCCGGCCGACATCTGCCAGACGACGGACGGGCGCGAACTCGTCCGCAATGCTTGCCCGGTTGACGCGCCGAAGAGCGGCTTAAGAGTTGAATCGGTTGAGCCGCCGCGCGAGGTGATTGAAGCCGTGGAAGCGATTGTGCAAGCAGCCGGAATTGATGTCGGCGGCATAGAACTTATTACGGATGCGCGCGATGAAATCGCAGACGAAAAGGAAGCTTACCGGCGCGCGCTTTACTATGACATCAACGCGCTCTCGAACTTCGTCGCCGACGCCACAAACGTCGTCGGCTTCGATCCGCACGCACGACTCGTTGACTACTTGCTGAAGGAGCGAAGATAGATGCGCTACGGATACTGGATGCCGGTCTTCGGTGGCTGGCTAAGAAACGTCGAGGATGAAAACATGGCGGCGACGTGGGATTACGTTTCACGCCTCGCCCGCCGCAGCGAAGAGATAGGCTACGATCTCTCGCTCATCGCCGAACTAAATTTGAATGACATCAAAGGCGTTGCTGCGCCCGCGCTCGACGCTTGGTCAACGGCCGCCGCGCTCGCCGCCGTCACGCGCAAACTAGAATTGATGGTCGCCGTGCGCCCGACGTTTCACAACCCCGCGCTGCTCGCCAAGCAAGCCGCCAACATTGACCACATCACGGGTGGAAATCGCCTCTCGCTCAACGTCGTCTCATCGTGGTGGGCGGACGAAGCCAAAAAATACGGTGTGCATTTCGAGCAACATGACGACCGCTATGCGCGTACCTCTGAGTGGCTCGACGTGGTTGACGGCATGTGGAAGCGGGATAATTTTTCATATCAGGGGCGTTATTACAAAGTTGAAGACGCGGTGATGCAGCCGAAGCCACAGACGCAGCCGCGCCCCGTGATCTATGCGGGCGGCGAATCGGAAGCGGCGAAAAACTTGATCGCCCGTCAATGCGACGCCTACGTGATGCACGGCGATCCGCCGGAGCGTATCAAAGAGAAGATTGACGATATGCGCGGGCGGCGCGAATCGTTCGGGTTGCCGCCGATGCAGTACGGCATCGCGGCTTACACGGTCGTGCGCCGGACGGAAGAGGAAGCGCAGAAGGAGCTTGCGCGCATCACGAACGTGCAGGCGTCGGCCGCCGGTTTCCAAAATTATCAACAGTGGCTCGCGGGCACGAAACTCGAATCGCAGATGTCGCTCGAAGAGTACTCGGTGTCGAATCGCGGTTTGCGTTCTGGTCTCGTCGGCACGCCTGAGAAAGTCGCCGGACACATCGAGCGATTCGAGGCGGCAGGCGTCAATCTGCTCCTGCTGCAATGCAGCCCGCAGATGGAGGAGATGGAGCGCTTCGCAAGCGACGTGATCGCGCCGACGAAGCGCGCCGACGCTTCGCTTCCGCCCACCAGCGATTCCCTGCAAAGCGCGCAGGTAAGATGAGGAAGCGGAGCAAGGAAGTTTGACAGTGAGCAAAACAGAAATAGGGATGAGGAACGTAGTCGAGCGACCTTCCACAGCGTTGCTTGTCGCGGCGTTTGCAGCCGTGTACGTCGTTTGGGGTTCGACGTATCTTGCCATCAAGTTTGCCATCGAAACGCTGCCGCCGTTTCTGATGGCGGGGGCGCGCTTCCTCATCGCCGGTTTTATTCTCTACGTGTGGGCGCGTGCGCGCGGGGCGGAGCGCCCGTCGTGGCTTCACTGGCGCACGAGTCTTATCGTGGGCGCGCTGCTGTTGCTCATCGGCAACGGGGGCGTGGTGACGGCCGAACATTACATCGCATCAGGGTTAGCGGCGCTTTTAGTGGCGACCGAACCGCTCTGGGTCGTGCTGTTGAATTGGGCGCGACCGGGCGGAGCGCGTCCGACGGGCAAAGTGATGCTCGGATTGCTGACGGGATTCGCGGGCGTGTGGCTGCTCGTCGGCGGAACGGGAATGCTGAACACAGATCAAGGTTATGCGACTCTCTTCGGCGCGGTGTTGGTGATTGTCGCGGCGCTTTCGTGGGCGGGCGGATCGCTCTACAGTTTGCACGCCCCTGTGCCGCGTTCGCCTTTGCTCGCGTCGGGAATGCAGATGCTCGCGGGCGGCGCGCTGCTGCTGGTCGCGGGCACGGTTACGAATGAGTGGACGCGGTTCGATTTAAGCGATGCCACGCCGCGCTCGATCCTCGCGTTCCTTTATCTCGTCGTGTTCGGTTCGATTGTCGGCTTCACGGCTTACAGTTGGCTGCTGAGAGTGACGACTCCGGCGCGCGCCTCGACGTATGCTTACGTCAATCCGGTGGTGGCCGTGCTGCTCGGCTGGTGGCTGGCAAACGAACCGCTTCAGGCGCGCACGCTTCTTGCGGCGGCGGTGATCGTCTTCTCCGTGGCGCTCATCACTTCTCACGGAAAACAAAAGGAAGCGGGTGCAGACGAAAAGGATGAAAGACTCGCTCAAAACCTCTGTTGACCCACACAGCTTCGCAAGAGGAGCGACGTAAGTTGATGGAAATTTGATCTTGAGTTGATCAATTTTTAAGTTACACGGTTGGAGTTGAGAATGACGCCTTCAGGCTTGAGATGACGACGACTCCTCACGGCTCAAGCCGTAACTCTGAACTTCCTCGCTCATCCGCGTAACTTCTAACAAACTGCAAGCCCAATTATTTTACCCTAAAAAAACAAGCCGGAGCGTCGCTAGACGTGCGATGCTCCGGCGTTATGGCTAACTTACGCTCTTCCTTCAGGCGAGCTGCGCGTCGAGTTCGATCTGAAGTCCGCCGCGCAGGGCGTTTGAGACGGGACACGAGGTTTCGGCTTCGCGCGCGATCTGCTGAAAAGTCGCGTCGTCCAAACCTTCGACTTGGCCGCGCGTCTCAAGGCGCATCTTCGTAAGCTTGAAACCGCTCGGTTGCTGCGGCGTGAGATGACACACCGCGCGCGTCTCGATGCGTTGCGGTTGGTGTCCCTTGCGCCCCAGCGTGGCGGCGAGAGCCATGCTGTAACAGGCGGCGTGGGCGGACGCGATCAACTCTTCGGGGTTGGTGCCGGTCGTGTTCTCAAACCGTGTGGCGAAACTGTAAGCCGTGTTGTCGAGCACGCCGCTCCCACTGCTGATCTGTCCGTCCCCACCGCGCAAATCGCCGCTCCACACGGCGCTCGCCTGTCGTTCAATGTCTGCCATTTGATTTTGCTCCTTCGATAATTTCCCCGCATGATAACAGTTGAATGTTGAACTGCAAACCGCCCGCGCCGCAACCGTTTTTCTTTGTCCGTTTGAAAAACTTTACCCGTGCTTCGCACAAAGTTCTTGCCCTCAGCCGCCCGGCGAGAGCAAACTAGGAGGCTTTGAGTTACGAGAGAAGACGACGGAGCGCACAATGAATCTTGATTCCAAGTTTATCGTCGGGCGTTTGGCGGAGCGCGTTGACATTTCGGATGACCTCGCCATCTTTCACATCCAACCGGAAGAACCTTGCAACTTCATCGCCGGGCAGTACGCCACGCTCGGAGTCGAACGCGACGGCAAACTCATCGAGCGCGCTTATTCGGTCGCCTCGTCGCCATACGAGCCGCTCCTCGAATTCTTCATCGAACTCGTGCCTGACGGTCGCCTCACGCCTTCGATCTTTAATTTGCGCGCGGGCGATGCGCTTTCAGTTCGCCGACGTTTCAGCGGTCGTTTCGTTTTGGACACAAACTCGAAAACGCATCATCTGATGGCCGCAACCGTGACGGGCATTGCGCCGTTTACGAGCATGTTGCGCTCATACGCGGTTGACGCGGAAGCGGGGCGAGCCGTGCCGATGACTTTCACGGTGATTCACGGCGCGAGCCGTTCGTGGGAGTTGGGCACGTACCGCGCGGAGATGGAGGAGATGAAGAAGCGCGTGCCGAATCTGATTTATGTTCCGACCATTAGCCGCTGCGGAGAGGATTGCGATTGGCGCGGCGAAGTAGGGAGAGTCGAAGACGTGCTGAGAAAATACGCCGACGCGCTGCCGCTCGAAGAAGCTTCCTTTTCCGCTTACCTGTGCGGCCACCCGCAGATGATCGAGAACGCGCGCGGCGTCCTCACCCGCGCCCGCGTGGACGCAAAACGCATTCACTCGGAAAAGTATTTCACTCTATAGAATATAGATTTGTGAAAAAGAATTACGGTAAAACTTGATAATATTTCTCAAACGCTAAGGTAGGATTATTTCAACCGCTTCCAGATAATACGTCTACTCGGAGTATTATGCGGAACGCTTCAGCATAATCAGAAGTTCGGCTGACAATTTTAGTGGAGATACAATTATGTCACAGGATATTGATGAACTCTTCTCCGAAGTTGTGCGGAAAACAGAAGAAGAAGCTGTAGAAATTACTTCCTTAAAAGCGCAGCTTATTCAACGCTGCCAGAACGCAAAGATTGAGTATGAGGAAATTGAATTTCCTGACAGCTCGGTTGCGCTTCAAATTAACCTGCCTTCTGGTAGAAAGAAACGCTCTGTAGTTATCTCCTTAGCCAAGGAATATAAAAGAATGTTAACTATTCCATTTGAGGATTATGTATATATAGGCGATTACACGGCTATTTGTTCCTATAAACACAGCTATATTGAAGCTGGCGTGCGCACTCTGAGACTTATTTCTCCAGCAACTATATATCGGCGGCTTTTCGGTATTCAGGATACTCCTATTGATGAAATTGATTCCCGCGCCATCTCAATTGAAATGAATCGCACGCCGAAGGAGTTAGGGCAAAAAGTTACTATTGGTCGGATGTCTAATCACTTATATTCACTTGCGTCATTACCGCCTTACAACAGACATGCATTCTCATTAAAAATTGAAGGTATTTCTGTAACTCGTCATGATAACGCTCTCGAAATCTTGGAAAGATTGGCTAACTCAATATTCTTCGAGATAGATGTGACTTTGGATTTATCTCTTTCCTTATTAAGAGACCGTCGTTTGTCGCAACGGCGTCGTTTCATTCCCCGTAAACCAAAGGTTACGGAACTGGAATTCCCTCAAGTTGAATACGACCAAGAGCCTATATCACTGTACTGGTACGCTTCAAGCGCTAGGGGAATGCCACTGCTGCAATTTCTCGCATACTATCAATCCATCGAATTCTTTTTTCCTATCTATTCACAGAACGAGTCTAAAAGACGAGTCCGAAATATCTTGAAGTCTCCGGGCTTCAACATGCACAAAGATTCAGATGTGATTAAAGTTCTATCCGCAGTTAAATCCTCTGTAGGTAGAGGCTTTGGTGCTGAACGGTCACAACTGCGGGCGACCATACAAGAATGCCTTGAAGCAGATGCACTCAGGCAATTCTTAGAATCTGATACTGAGCGGAAAGAATTTTTTATTTCAAAAGCCAAAGCTTTATCTGCACATAAGTTACCAATCGCCAATCCTAGTGCTGATCTTAGAAATGATGTCGCAGATCGAATTTACGACCTAAGATGCAAGATCGTCCATACCAAAACTGGGGAAAATGAAGGTGACGTAGACCTTCTATTACCTTTCTCAGAAGAAGCTGAACTAATGGATTTTGATATTGAACTAATCCAGTATGTGTCGAGGCAGGTTCTTGTTGCTAGTAGCCGAGAGTTGAACATATAAAAGCTGATAAAAGTTGTCACCTTGCCGTCAGCCTAATAACTCATTCAACCCGACGCCTCGATAGCATGGCTTTCATGGTGCTTCCTTCGATGCATCTTGTGTGCTGCTCGCTCGGCGCAGATTGATTCGGGCGTTGTGAGTCTAACTTGTCATGGAAAGAGAACAAAACCTACCCGACCAGTAAAGAGAGGAGTGAGCAAATTCTGCTTTGCCCTTCAATGAAGAAACAAAATTCTTTGTGACTTCAAGGTATGAGCACAATCTTGCCATGTGCGCCCGCTTCGAGCACGGCGCGATGCGCGCGCGGCGCGTCCGCAAGCGGCATTTCCTGATTCACGACGGGGCGCAAGGTTCGGTTCTCCAGACCGGCGACTATCCCCGCGTGAATGCTCGACAGCTCGCTTTCGTCAGCGTTAAAGAGCGACATGCCGTGAACGCTCGCGTCGCGGCTCATCAAGTCGCGCGGATCAATTTCGACACGCCCGCGATTTCCGATCACAACCACGCGCCCCTTCCGGCTCAAGAGGCTCAGATCATTTCCGAGATTCACGTTGGCGAGCATCTCTAACACGACGTTTACGCCCTCATTGTTTGTAATCTCCGCGATCCGCTTCGTGTAATCAGCCGCATGATGATCAAAGACGTGATGCGCGCCCTGCTCCCTCACGGTGTCTCTTCCCTCTTCCGTGCCGCCCGTGCCGATAACGATCATCCCTGCGGCACGAGCTATCTGCACGGCGGCGATCCCGACACCCCCGGTCGCCCCGTGCACGAGCACAGTTTCTCCCGCTTGCGCACGAGCGCGATGAAACAGGGCGCGGTAGGCGGTCGCGTAGGGGACGCCGACGGCTGCTCCTTGCGCGAAACTCACGTGCTGGGGCAACGGATACACCTGCGATTCCTCGCACAACGCGAGTTCGGCATACGCGCCGCTCAATGTTCCCGCGATGTAAACGTGGTCGCCCGTTTTGAATTTCTTTCCAACTCCCTCGCCGAGCGTTTCGATTGTGCCTGCCGCGTCGCTGCCGGGCGTGTAAGGCAACTCGCGTTGGTGAAGCATTCCCGAACGGATGTAAGTATCAACAGGATTAACGCCCGCTGCGCACACGCGCACCACGATCTGCCCCGCGCCCGGCTTTAAGTCCGGCACGTCTTCAAGCCGCATCACTTCCGGCTCGCCGAGTTGATGCACGCGAATCGCTTTCATCTTTTCGTCTTCCCTCAAATTGAAGTAGTATTGCGTATTCTCATTATCAACGGAACGAATTTATAAAGTTTAATGTCTACAACGCTCGACCACAATTTGCGCGCGCTCTTTCCGCGTCTCGCGCTATTCGATTCAACGAAAGAACTTGAGAACTCCTCCGTTTACCCTCCCGTTCGATCTGAAGTTGAAAAGATTCTCAGTTCCACGATCAGCGAAGATTTCGCCGCGACGGTTAATGTCGGAGATTCCACATCATCAGATTGCATCCGTGCCGTCGCTTGGAACATCGAGCGCGGCAAGTCGCTCCAGAAAATCATCCGCGCGTTAAACTCACATCCTTTGTTGAAGGAGAGCGACCTGCTACTCCTCACCGAACTCGATTACGGCATGGCGCGCACCGGCAATCTCTTCGTCGCGCGCGAGATCGCAAACGAACTGCGAATGAATTACGTTTTCGCTCCGTGTTATCTCGCCCTCAACAAAGGTAGCGGACTGGAGGCGGAAACGGACGGAGAAAACAAACAATCGCTTCACGGCAACGCTGTGCTTGCGCGTTATCCGCTACATTGCACTCACTCATTTCCCTTGCCGAACGGCAAAGACAAAATGCGCGGCAAAGAGAAACGTCTTGGTTGTCAGCGCGCCGTCATCGCCGACATGCAACATCCGTCAGGCGCGCTCCGCGTCGTCAGCCTTCACCTCGACGCGCATTCGACGCAAGCGCATCGTCATCGTCAAATGCGCTTACTGCTCGATCATCTGGAAAGTTTGCGTCCCGCTTTGCCCGTGCTGATCGGCGGTGATTGGAACACTTCGACTTACAACTCGCGCCGCGCGCTCTACTCGATCTTGGGTTACGCGCGGAGAGTAGGGATGGGCGTCCAAAACGTAATCGAAAATCATTACCCATACCCGGAGCGATGGTTTGAACGAAAACTCTTTCGTGAACTCGAAGAGCGCGGCTACAACTACCGCGATTTGAACGAACGCGGCGCGTGCACGCTCCACTACGATGTGAGCGACCGCGCCACGAACGTCAATTTAGGCGATTGGATTCCGCAGTGGTGCTTTCACTTTATTACTTGGGCGCTCAATGCACACGGCGGTCGCTGCTCGCTCAAGCTCGACTGGTTTGCGGGAAAGAACATCCAAACTGTGCCGGAGCACACGCCGCAAGTGATTGACAGCAAAACTTTCGGCGATGACGCCCCGCCGTCCGACCACGATCCGATTCTGTTGGACTTTGTCCCGCAGAATTGAAGGGCTATGCACTGAGTGCGCAGCAGTTGTTTGATCGAAGTTCTAAATTTCGTTCCTGACTGTCTAAGTCTCGGACGGCTTTGTGATCATGCTCAATTCGATTTTTACTTCGTCGCCGATAAACGTCGGGTTCGCGCGATTGCTGTACGTGATTCCGTAATCGCGCCGGTTGATCATCATCGTCGCCGAGAAACCGACAACCATTTTATTGTTCGCCGGGTTTTTGAATTGCCCCGTCTTAGCGAAAGGAACGGATATTTCTTTCGACACGCCGTGCATCGTGAACGTGCCGACCGCGACGAAATCTTTTCCGCGCCGCTCGACGCGCTTGCTTTGGAAAGTGATCTCCGGGTATTTCTCAACCTCGAAAAAGTCGGCGTTGCGCAGGTGCGCGTCGCGTCGCTCGATGCCGGTGTCAATGCTCGCCGTTTTGATCGTGGCCGTCACGGATGATTTGGTGATGTCTGCTTCGTCGTAGACGATTGTCGCGGTGAAATCCGAAAACTTTCCTTTGACCTGCGACAATCCGCCGAGAATCGGCACCGCGAAACCGACCGTTGAATGCGCTGCGTCAACTTCGTAGTTGACTGCGGCGGCGCGAGCGTTATGCGTTGCGAGTGAAGTGATCAGTAACAGGGCGAGTGAAAATCTTTTGAGCATTGTTTCGTTCCTCATTTGTATAGGGAGTGATTGGCTGTAAGTTATCCGGCGAGGTTATCTTTCTGTGCCTGAGCTAAATTCAGGTTGTAAATCTTTTCTTCGTCAATCTCGAATCTTCGATGTTTGATTCGCTGCCGGAGGCGGTGGAAATTTACCGCGACCGCATGTGGCGGCGCGAGGGGGAGTTGCGCATCGAAAACGCCTTTGAAGCCCAAAGGTTCGTTGAAGAGGTTGGTTTCTGTCAAGCTTTGACGGACGCGCGGCGCGCGGGGCCGTCGCTTTATCAAGCCGTCTGCGGGCGGCGCGACGC
>JACCYN010000380.1 GCA_013696465.1 Pyrinomonadaceae bacterium | reverse complement strand
ACACGGATTACCATGAGTTGACTCTCAAGCCAAATGTTGCGGAGCTTCTGCCGCAGATCGTTTATCACATGGACGAACCGGCGATTGACATGGCGATTCCGAGTTTTCTGATCGCGCGCGAGGCGCGGAAAACCCTCACGGTGATGCTGTCAGGGATGGGCGGCGATGAAGTGTTTGCGGGCTACCCGCGACAGTTGGCGATGCGGCTTGCTGGGGCGTTCGATCCCGTTCCTGAATTTGTGCGCCGCCCGTTGATGAGCGCGGTGGCATTAGCACTACCCGGCGGTTTGCCCGGACGCTTGACCGCCCCCTTGCGCAACGCGAAGAAATTTGCACGAAGCGCCGCGCTCGATTTCGAGAATCGCTATTTAGGATTCGGAACGTATTTTACGAACGAAGCGAAGCGGAGACTATACACCGACGAGTTGCGCGAACGAACGCGCGAGTTTGATCCTTACCGCGAACATCGCCGTTACTTCGCGCGCGCCTCGAAAGCCGCGCCGCTCAACCGTCTGCTCTACGTTGATCTCAAAACTTTCCTGCCGTGCCTTAATCTGACGACTACCGATAAGACTTCGATGGCCGCGAACCTCGAAGTGCGCGTGCCGTTTCTCAATCACGAACTCGTCGAACTCGCGGCGCGGATGCCGCCTGATCTAAAATTGCGCGGGATGAAGCGCAAATACATTTTGAAGCGGGCGGCAGAAAAGCTTTTGCCGCACGATGTGGTGTGGCGGAAAAAGGCGGGCTTCGGCGCGCCCGTGCGTTCGTGGTTGCGCGGCGCGTTGCGTCCGCTCGTCGAAGATTTGCTTTCGGAAGACACGATAAAGAGGCGCGGACTGTTTCGTCCCGAAGAGGTACGGCGAATTATTGACGCGAATCTATCAGGGCGCGAAGATTACAACTTGCAAGTTTTCCAACTGCTCACGTTTGAACTATGGCAACGCGCGTTCCTCGATCAAAAGTAAATCTGCAAACTCCATCGGTCGTTTCAGCTTCTGCGTTTTCGCTGCGCAGAATTTCAACGACAAGCATTACCATAATCGGCGATTTTGTGTTAAAAATCCTGCCTCTGCTTCCATTCAAACAGGAGAACCCCCAATGAAACGAACTCGAACAAAGATTCTGTTGACGCTGGCCGCGCTGGCGCTGCAATCCGCAGTTGCGTCCGCGTTATTCGCGCAGCAAAACACGGCGGGCGCGCCGACGGCATGGACGCCCGAATTGCAAGTTAAAGTTAAGACGTTCGGCGCGCCGCGCGTCTCGCCCGACGGTCGGCGCGTCGCCTACACCGTGAGCAACGAGGTGATGACGCCGGACAAAAGCGAGTACGTCACGCAGATTCATTTGGCGAACGCCGACGGCAGCAACTCCGCGCAAGTTACGTTCGGCGAAAAATCTTCAACGAATCCGAAGTGGTCGCCGGACGGCGCGAGCCTTGCGTTCACGTCAACCCGCAAAGACAACAAAAATAATCTCTACCTGCTGCGCTTGAACGGCGGCGAAGCCGAGCCATTGACGGACTTGAAAGCGAATGTCGCGGATTATGAATGGTCACCCGACGGCCGCTCAATCGCCTTCACGATGACCGACCACAAAACAGAAGATGAAGAAAGAGCGGACAAGGGGCGCAACGATTTTCGCTACGTTGACGAAAACATCAAGATGAGTCGCCTTTACGTTCTTTCTGTCCAAAAGGACGCGAACGGCAAGCGCGATCCGCGCAAGCTCACCGTCGAGAATTACAACGTGAGCGGCTTTGATTGGTCGCCCGACGGGGCGCGTATCGCCCTCAGTCACACGAAGTCGCCGAGCGCGAACGATTGGACGACTTCCGACGTGTCGCTCGTCGAGGTAGCGAGCGGAAAAGTTACGCCACTCGCTGTGACACCGGCCGCCGAAGGAGGGCCAATTTTTTCGCCTGACGGAAAATCCGTAGCGATAATCGTCAGCGACTTTCCGGCGCGTTGGGCGCGCACCGGCTTGATCAACGTCTTTTCGATTGCAGGCGGCGCGCCGAAAGCCCTCGCTCCTTCCTTCGACGGCCAACCCGACCTTGCTGGTTGGTCGTCCGACGGCAAACGCATTTACTTCACCGAAGCGAAGGGCACGGGGACGCGCATCTACACGCTCGACGTGGCGGCGAATCGCATCGCGGAAGTTGAGGGGACGAACGCAGTTTTGAGCGGCGTTAATCTCAACAGTACCGGCACGATGCTCGGCTTCGTGATGCAGACGCCGGAACGCGCGTCGGAAGTTTACGTTTCTCGGATTGACAATTTCGCGCCGATTCAAATTTCACGCCATAACGCCGATTTGCCGAAATTACCGCTTGGTCGCACGGAAGTGATTCGATGGAAATCGGCGGACGGCAAAGAGATCGAAGGGCTTTTAACTTATCCGGTCAATTATCAAGCCGGGCAGAGAGTACCTCTGATCCTCAATGTTCACGGCGGCCCGGCCGGAGTGTTTGCGCAAACTTTCATTGGTGGGCGCGGCGTCTATCCGATTGCGACTTTCGCCGCGCGAGGCTATGCCGTCTTGCGCCCGAATCCGCGCGGCTCAAGCGGCTACGGCACGGAATTTCGGCGCGCGAACATCAGCGACTGGGG
>JACCYN010000354.1 GCA_013696465.1 Pyrinomonadaceae bacterium | reverse complement strand
CTGCTCGATTGATGCGTTGAAACTCTTGAGGTCTTTGAAGCCAAGTTTAGTGGCAATCGAAATCATCTGGCGCTCAAGATCGGCGACCTGTTGAAGTCCGATCCGGTGAATCTGCTCCGGCGTGAGAGCGGTGGTCGTCGAGGAGCGCGCGGCGGCCGCGTAACGCGCTGCGCCGTCGGGCAAAGACCAGATTCCGACTTCCGTGCGACCGCGAGGCGCGTATTCATCGCGCACAAATTTGGCGAAGCGCGCATACGCGGGAAGCACGCCATCGCGGATCACAGTCGTTAACGATTCGCGTAAACGTTGCTGATCGTTTGCAGCGATCTCTTTCGGAAACTGCGCGAGCGGTTGCGCGAACGGAGATTTATCGGGAGCTTGATCCGCAATTGTCTGCGCCTGCACGGCGATTTTTTCAAGCAAGAATTTCGGCGGCACAAGATTGTCTCTCATGCCATTCCGCATCTGTATGATCGTGTCGTCGAAAACTCGTGGGAGCTGCTTCATGCGCGCGATGTAATCTTCGTAATCTTTAACGTTTTTGAACGAGAGAAGCGAAACGAATTGCGGGGCTTGAAGGTGAATGCCGGAGATTTGCGTAACGGGCATCTCCCAATCTTTGAAGCGCACGTTCTCGATTGTTTCGCGCAGCCCGCGCACCATCAGGCGTTGGTTCAACGCTTCCTGTTCAGGAAAGCTGCGTGTGTCAATGGACTCGAAGCGCGTCAAAAATTCTTTCGCTTTCACGATGTCTTCATCAATCGCCCGCTGAGAGAAATCCGAAAGGCGGTCGTTGTAACGCTTGTCGCCCAAGATCGAGGCAAACTCCGGGCTGCGCTTCAAGGTGTATTCCCATTGTTCGGCAAGAAGATCGTTTAAGGCTTTACGCCGCGCCGCCAAATCAGAAGTTTGGGCGAACACAGGAGATAAATTGGCGACGAGCAAGAGACTAAGGACGACGGCAAAGCTGCGAAGAGTAAACGCTCTTCCGACGAAACTTTTCATAAGAATCCTTTCAACTTAAAGATTTGCGAGCCGGTAAACACTTTAACAAAGCATTCCATCAAGCTTAGGAGAAGATAGTTGTGTAGATTTATACGTTTCATCCCGCGTTTAGGTTTTGAGTCGTTCGCGCGCCGCCAGCAAAGCTTCCTCGACGCGCGTGGGTGAAGTGCCACCGATTTGCGACTTCGTCCTTAATGTCTCTTCGAGCGAGAGCGCATCGTAAACGCTCGCCTCGATGTTTCCATTAAATTGGAGCAGCTCGTCCAACGATAACTTATGAAGCTCGCGCCCGCGCTCCGCCGCGTAAAGCACGATGCGCCCGACCGTTTCATGCGCCGTGCGAAACGCCACACCGCGCCGCACAAGGTAATCCGCCAGTTCGGTTGCATTTAGGTAACCGTGAGTCGCCGCTTCGCGCCCCCGTGCCTCACGCACGCTCGTGTGATGCAGCACAATCGCGGTCACTTGCAGCGAATCGCGCACCGTGTCAACAGCGTCAAAGATCGCCTCTTTGTCTTCCTGCATATCTTTATTGTAAGCGAGCGGTAGCCCCTTCATCATGACGAGCAGAGATGTGAGATGTCCGTAAACGCGCCCCGCTTTGCCGCGCACGAGTTCGAGCGCGTCGGGGTTTTTCTTCTGCGGCATCAGACTCGACCCCGTAGCGACGCGGTCATCCAACTCGATAAAGCCAAACTCAAGCGTCGCATAAAGAATTAAATCTTCAGCAAGACGAGATAAGTGCATCATGATCAGCGCGGCGACGCCCGCAAGTTCAATGCAGAAATCGCGGTCGCTCACCGCGTCAATACTGTTACGTGAAACGCTTTGGAATCCGAGACTCCGCGCAACATGTTCGCGGTTAATCGCGTAACTCGTTCCGGCGAGAGCGGCGCTTCCGAGCGGCAAGATGTTCGTGCGACCGCGCACCTCAACGAGCCGCGCCGCGTCGCGTTCCAGCATCTCGAAGTAAGCCAGACACCAGTGTGCCCAGAGCACGGGTTGCGCGCGCTGAAGATGCGTGTAACCTGGAATCACAACATCAGTATATCTTTCAGCGGAAGCAAGCAGCGCGCCCTGCGCTTCACGCACGCGCGAAGCGAGAGCGTCGATCTCATCCCGCAACGTGAGACGCAAGGCTGTTGCAACTTGATCGTTGCGGCTGCGCCCCGTGTGAAGCTTTCTTCCAACATCTCCCGTGAGTTCGATAAGACGCGCTTCGATAAAAGAATGGACGTCTTCCACAGGCAGTTCGTCGAAGTAGTTCGGATTTGATTCTGCCGTCACAAGAATCTTCTCAAGTCCTTCCGTAATCCCGCGCGCCTCCGCTGCCGTCAATACGCCAGCCTCCTTTAACCCCGCGCAATGAGCAATGCTCGCCTGTACGTCCGCTTTAAACAAGCGACGATCAAAAGAGAAAGAAGCATTGAAGCGAGCGAATTCCTGATCCGCTGCGACCGTAAATCTGCCGCCCCATAATTTTTGTTGTTCGTTCATTACCTTACGCCTCTGGCATTGACTAAAAGCATATTTGTTGTTATTTTATGCACCTATGCGGCAATTATGCAAATTTATCGCATAACACATAATGGAGAAGAATAAAAGACAGCAAAGAATTTTGAGCGTCATACGCGCCAAGCCCATCGCCACGCAGGGGGAGTTGGCGACACATCTGGAGCGCGCCGGATTTAGTGTCACGCAGTCAAGCGTATCACGGGACATTGACGAACTCGGCATCGTCAAGCGGCAGGGGCGATACGTTGTGCCGGAGCGGGCGCGGGGCGCGGCGACGCGCGGGCTTTTAAGTTTGGAAGCGGCGGGTGATGCAATGGTCGTTGCAAAGTGCGAGCCGGGATTGGCTTCGGCGGTGGCGGTTGAAATTGACCGCGCCAACTTAGAGGAGATCGTCGGTACGCTCGCGGGCGAAGACACGGTTTTTATCGCCGCGCAAGATCGCAAGGCGCAACGCGTGGCGCTGCGAAAGATTTGGGGCTTATTCGATACTAAGTCTTGAAAAGGAAAAGGGCGATGACAAAAAAAACCGTTAAAAAAATTGTGCTCGCCTATTCGGGCGGGCTTGACACATCGGTGATGCTGCATTGGTTGCGCGAACGCTATGATGCGGAAGTTGTTTGTTACTGCGCCGATGTCGGGCAAGGCGAAGAACTCGAAGGACTTGAGGCGAAGGCGAAGGAGACAGGCGCATCTCGCTTGTACGTTGAAGATTTGCGCGATGAGTTTGTGCGCGAATACGTGTGGACGGCCGTCAAGGCAAACGCCGTTTATGAAGGCGTGTACCTTTTGGGCACTTCGCTGGCGCGTCCCGTAATCGCCAAGCGTCAAATTGAGATCGCGCGCCGCGAAGGAGCGGACGCAGTGGCGCACGGCGCGACCGGAAAAGGAAACGATCAGGTGCGTTTTGAACTCACCTACTACGGGCTTGAGCCGGATATCAAGGTCGTTGCACCGTGGCGCGAGTGGGAGTTTAAGGGGCGGAGCGACTTGATCGCATACGCCGAACAAAATCGCATTCCCGTCACGGCGACGCACGCGAAGCCGTATTCGACTGACCGCAACTTGATGCACGTCTCTTACGAAGGCGGCGTACTCGAAGACCCTTGGGCGTCTGCGCCTGATGAGATTTTTCAGATAACAAAATCGCCCGAAACAGCGCGCGACGAAGCGCAAACGATTGAGATCAATTTTGAAGCGGGCGTGGCCGTCGGGATTGACGGCGAGCGGATAGAAGCGGTCGCTTTACTCGAACGCCTCAACCAGATCGGCGGCGAACATGGGTTAGGGCGTGTTGATTTAGTTGAGAACCGATTTGTCGGGATGAAGTCGCGCGGCGTGTATGAAACTCCGGGCGTTACCGTTTTGCAGGCGGCGCATCGAGCGCTCGAATCGATCACGCTTGATCGAGAAGTATTGAGATTGCGCGACGGGTTAAGTTTGAAATTTGCGGAGATGGTTTACTACGGCTTCTGGTTTGCGCCGGAATCGCGCGTACTGCGAAACATGATTGATGAGACGCAAAAGAATGTGACAGGCGATGTGCGCCTCAAACTTTATCGCGGCAATGTGATTGTGATGGGACGACGCGCGCCGCGTTCGCTTTACAATGAACGCCTCGCCACGTTTGAGGCTGAAGATGTTTATGACCAACGCGACGCCGAAGGCTTCATTAAGCTTAACGCGCTGCGTTTGCGTTCGCACGCGAGGCTCGAAAAAGAAGCCGCGCAAAATACGGGGACGACCGAGTCAAACTAATACTGCTCGCACGTTTTATTTTAGTTTCCATAAAAAGAACAATCGCTTTGAAGATGGAGCACAGAGGATGAATACAATAACGAGCAGCGCGACGATGATTGAAGAAGATGCTGGAGCGGCGATCTCAATTATTGAAACGGACAAGACAGGTTCTTCAACATCGCCTTTGAAACTGACGAAAACGCTAACGATAACCTGCGCGACCGCTTCAAACCCGCGTGCGGGCGACGTAGTTGTGGTGCGCGCTCTCACGGATAACGCAACCTACAATCAGTTGGAACTGCCAACCGGAAGATTGGCGAAGATAAATCCCGGCGATACGCTCGTCGGCGTACTAGGCAGTCGCCGTGCGCTTAAGGGTTTTGTCGGCGACGTGCCGGAGCGGATCGCCGTCGGCGATGAGCTTCATCTGTTGAACATGGGCGGCGTGATGGGTCGTTGCACCGGGCATCATTCGAGTCTTGACGACGCGATTCGCTTAGAGGTGCTCGGCTTCTCCTGTGATGAGGTTGGGCGCGTGAAGAATATCGCCGATGCCGCGTTGCCGCTTGCCGTAACGCTCGGCGAAACCGCGCCGTTTGTCGTGATCGCAGGCACGTGTATGAATAGTGGCAAGACGTTTGCGGCGACGGAACTTATCCGACAAGCGACGCGCGCAGGGATGTGTGTCGCGTCGGGTAAATTATCAGGCGTGGCTGCGCTCCGCGATACGCTCAACATGGCGGATCACGGCGCGGTAGCGACGGCGAGTTTTCTCGATTGCGGGTTGGCGTCAACTGTCGGAATTGACAATCTCGCGCACGTCGCCAAATCAATCATCCGGCAACTTAACGAATCGAATCCTGATCTGATCGTGATCGAATTAGGCGATGGCGTGCTTGGCGGGTACGGAGTTGATTCGTTTTTCGACGACGCGGAATTGCGTGACGCGACGGCTGCGCTTGTGCTGTGCGCTTCGGACTTCGTCGGCGCGTGGGGCGGCATCGAATTGTTGCGGCGGCGGGGTGCGAAGGTTGATTTAGTAGCTGGCTCGGTCACGGATTCGCAGATGGGTGAAGATTATATCGAACGCGAGTTCGGCGTCCCGGCCGTTAACGCGCGGCGCGGCGGCGAACGCCTCTTTCAATTGCTCGCGGCAAAGTTATCCAACGTCGAGGTTGGAACAATCGAGTTAAGCGATTGAAATAAAGTGAACGAAATTTATCTTGAAGGTGTGTGAAAGTTGTCGGGGCAAGTGAATAGTAAAAAAGCGACCGAGCGTGTGCGCATCGCGATCTTCGGCGGATCGGGTTACGGCGGCGCAGAGTTGTTGCGCATCCTGCTGTTTCATTCGCAGGCGGAAGTTGTGTTGGCGACGGCGAACGAGCATGCGGGCAAGCGTGTCGGCGAAGTTCATCGCAATTTACACGGAATAACAGAACTTCGTTTTACGAGCGCGCTTGCGACGGAAGAGCTTGAGAAGTTAGACGATGTAGATTGCATCTTTCTCGCGCTGCCACACGGTCAGGCGATGGAGATCGTGCCGCGCTTGCCTACGCGTGTGAAAGTCATCGATCTGTCGGGAGATTTTCGCCTTCATTCGGTGGCGAGTTATGAACAGCACTACGGGCGCGCGCACACCGCGCCGGAATGGTCGAAAGAATTTGTTTACGGGTTGACAGAGATCAATCGGGAACACGTGCGCGAGGCAAATCGCATCAGCAATCCCGGCTGCTTTGCGACGGCGACACTGTTAGGACTTGCGCCGCTCGTCGTAAATAATCTTATCGCGGGGCGCATCGTCGTTGATGCGAAGACGGGTTCGTCGGGGTCGGGCGCGAAGGCGGCGGCGAACACTCATCATCCGCAGCGCGCGCAAAGTTTTTACGCTTACAAGCCGTTCGCGCACCAGCACGTGCCGGAGATCGAGCAGACCTTGACGCGCGCCGGCGATTGGTCAAGCGAACTCATTTTTATGACGCATTCGCTGCCCGTAGTGCGCGGCATCTTTGCTTCGATCTACGTTGAAATGAAAAACGCGATGAAGCTTGAGGACGTGCGCAAGATGTTCGCTGAATTTTATCGAGAAAGTTTTTTCGTGCGTTTCGTTGAAGGCTCGCCGGATGTAAATTGGGTAAAGACGACGAATTTCTGCGACATCGGTTTTGCTGCGCGCGGGCAGCAACTCGTCGTCTTCAGTGCGCTCGACAATTTGGTGAAAGGCGCGGCGGGACAAGCGGTGCAGAACATGAATTTAATGTATGGTTTCGAGGAAACGACGGGGTTAATGTTTGCGGGAACAAATCCATAGAGGCGAAGCTTAAGCGGCAAGCATTATTTGAATCTGTTGTTGAGAAGCGGAAGGCAGTTTAGATGACGACATTGGCGAAAACTTTGGAAGCGGTGGCGGCGACGGTTGATCTCTTTGAAGAAATCAAACGGCGCGAAGAAGAATTTGAGTTAGCGACTTATAAAAAATTTCCGCTCGCCATCGCAAGCGGACATGGAAGTTGGATCACGACGACAAGCGGCAAACGCTACCTCGACCTTTACGGCGGGCACGCCGTCGCTGCCACCGGGCATTGTCATCCGCACGTCGTCGCGGCGCTGCAAAAACAAGCCGCGCAGTTGTTGTTCTATTCCAACCTGATCTACTCGGACGTGCGCGCGCAGGCGGCGGAAATGCTTGTAGCACGCGCGCCCGCCACGCTCGCCAAAGTTTTCTTCTGCAATTCGGGAACGGAAGCTAACGAGAACGCGATGCGACTGGCGCGTCTCGCTACGGGCAGAGAAAAGATCATTACTTTTTCGGGAAGCTTTCACGGGCGCACGGCCGATGCGATTAGCGCAACCGCGCTCGGACGCTACCGCGAGCTGGGCCGCCCGAATGTGCCCGGTCATTTATTTGCCGAGTGGGGCGACATGGAATCGGTTGGGCGTCTGGCGGATGAAACGGTGGCAGCCGTTATGCTCGAACCCATCCAATCAATGGCGGGCGTGCGGATGGAAGAAGCGGAGTTTTATCGCAGTTTGCGCCGCGTGTGCGACGAGCGCGGAATCGTGCTCATATTCGATGAAGTGCAGACGGGGGTGGGGCGCACGGGCGAGTGGTTCTTTGCGGGATGCGAAGCGGCGGGCGGCGTCGTGCCGGACGTTGTAACGCTCGCTAAAGCTTTGGGAAGCGGCGTGCCCGTCGGGGCGTGTCTGACGACTGAGAATATTGCGGGGCATATCAGGGAGAACGATCTCGGAACGACGTTCGGCGGCGGGATGTTGGCGATGAGCGCCGTCGTGGCCACCATAGAGGCGATTGAGATGGACGATATGCTTGGCAATGTTCGTCGTGTTGAGAAGCATTTGCGTGAGAGTCTCGCGGGCATCGAAAGAGTGCGCGCGGTGCGCGGGCGCGGGTTGTTGCTTGGGATAGAGCTTGTGGACAAAAGCGCAACAGAGATTCACGCAGAGTTGCTCGAACGTCGCATCATCACGGGAACTTCAAGCGATCCGACGGTGCTGCGATTGCTTCCGCCGCTCTCCATTCAGCTGGAAGAGATCGACATCTTCGTTGATGCTCTTAAAAGAATCATTTAAATTTACCAGCGTGCATAGGAAGGTTAAACGATGAAAGAAAATATCAAAAACTTAACAGTTAAACACAACGAGAAACTTCAGCGATTCGAGGCGGAGGTTGAAGGGGAAGAGGCGTTTGTAGAATATGAGCACGCGAAAGAGGGAAGCATTGTGTTCACGCATACGATTGTGCCACCGCCGCTCGAAGGGCGCGGAGTCGGAAGCGAGTTGGCGCACGCGGCGCTTGAATACGCGCGTCTCCAGCATCTAAAGATCGTTCCGCAATGCTCTTTCATTAACGCTTACGTTCGCAGGCATTCCAAATATCAATCGCTCGTTGACGGTGGACGTGCTTAAAGCGGTGGGCGAGACGCGAACGAAGGAATGATTCTTTGAAGTGTGCGCTAATTTTCTTTCGACAACTGATTTAACGCAAGATGAATTAGAACGTCTGCTTGACGGAGCGGCGCGGTTTAAGAGCGGCGACGATCAACGAAAGCCGCTCGCCGGTCGCTCCGTCGCGCTCGTGTTTTTCAATCCGAGTTTGCGCACGCGCGCTTCGATGCAGGTTGGGATTTACGAGCTCGGCGGAAATGCCGTTATCCTTGAGCCGGGCGCAAGCACGTGGACGCTCGAACACCGCGAAGCGGTAGTAATGGACGGAGATAAAACCGAGCACGTGAAAGAGTTTGTGCGCGTGCTCAGTAGGTATTGCGCAGTGATCGGGGTGCGCACTTTCGCGCGTCTAGAGAATTGGGAGGAAGAGCGCACTGATCCGGTGCTCAACGCTTTCGCCAGCTACGCGGAAGTTCCGGTGATCAATTTGGAATCGGCGATGCACCACCCGTTGCAGTCGCTCGCAGACATGATGACGATCCGCGAAAAATTAGGAAGCGGACGGAAGCGCGTGTTGATGACGTGGGCGTGGCATCCGAAGCCGCTGCCGATGGCTGTGCCGAACAGCTTTGCGTTAGCTTCGGCGCAGATGGGACACGATCTTGTGATCGCGAATCCGCCACTTTATGAATTGGACGAAGAGTTGATGGAAACGTTAAAAGGAAAAGCGCGTGAGGCGGGCGGAAGCGTCGAGGTGACGAATGATGTTGATGCGGCGTTTGATGGCGCGGAAATTGTTTACGCGAAGAGTTGGGGCAGTCGCCATTTCTACGGCGAGACGCAGTCAGACGTTGAACATCGCGGAGCTTTCCGTGCGGATTGGATCGTGGACGCTGAAAAGATGCGCCGCACAAACGATGCTGTCTTTATGCACTGCCTTCCTGTCCGGCGCAATGTGATCGTGACGGATGAGGTGCTTGATTCCGCAGCGTCAGTAGTAATAGATGAAGCAGAGAATCGTTTACACGCGCAGAAAGCGGTGCTTGCCAAGCTTATTGGAGAAAAGAGTTGATGGATAATGAACAGCGCCTTGACCTCTTACGAGAAGCATTGCCTTATATTCAACGCTTCAAAGGACGCACGTTCGTCGTTAAGTTGTCAGGCAAGGTGACGGAAGAAGCGGAGAATCTCGCGTCGCTTGCGGAAGAATTAGCGCTGCTGCATCAAGTCGGGATTCACCTCTGCGTGATTCATGGCGGCGGAAAACAGTTGACCGAACTCGCGCGGCAGTTAGGCATTGAGCAGAGAATAATCAACGGGCGGCGCATCACGGATGATTCGACGCTCGATATGGCGAAGATGATCTTCGCCGGAAAGATCAACACGGAGATTCTTGCGGCATTGCGCCGTCGCGGAATCGAAGCGGTCGGCTTATCGGGCGTTGACGCCGGAATCGTTCATGCCAAACAGCGTCTGTCGAAAGAGATTTTAAACCGCGAGACGGGCGCGCGCGAGCAAGTTGATTGGGGACACGTGGGCGACGTTATTGCGATCAATGACAGGCTTTTGCGTGTGCTGCTCGAACACAATTATTTGCCCGTTGTTTCTTCGCTCGGCGCGGACGACGCGGGGCGCGTCTTTAACATCAACGCCGACACTATCGCCGCCGAGATCGCCGCGCATCTGGGAGCCGAGAAGCTGATTTTAATGACGGACACCGACGGCGTCTATACGGACGCGAGCGACGCGAGTTCAAAACTGTCGCGCTTGACAGCAGAACAGCTAAATGAGCTTGTGCGAAGCGGAAAGGCAACGGGCGGGATGGTGCCGAAGCTGCAAAGTCTGCTTTCCATTTTGGAGCGCGGCGTCGGAAGCGCACACGTCATTAACGGAACGCGTCGCAACGCGCTGCTCTCAGAAGTCTTTACGGATGAAGGAACAGGAACAATGATCGTTCGTTAATCAAATTATCTTCTTCTCGCAAGAAAGACGCTATTGTTTAATAAAGAAGCTATCAATCGCATGTTTATGAAGTGCGGCGTTAAAAGAATAGGGCAAAGCTTGATTCGTCAAGCTTTGCCCTATCAACTTTCGTCTAA
>JACCYN010000284.1 GCA_013696465.1 Pyrinomonadaceae bacterium | reverse complement strand
GTGTCGGCGGACGTGGGAAACAGCGCAATCTCTGTTAGAGGAAAAATCAACAGAGAAACTTGCCATTCAAATGGCTCAAGGTTTGGGGTCTTGACAGGCTGAGTGGCAGTTTTCTTATTGGTTGATTACTTTCCGGCTTAATTGTATGAGCACACTTGCCTTAACTATCCCTGCGTAATCTCAGTCAAGAATTTGGCGACGAATGTAAAAAGCATGGCGTTCACCTCTTTGCCGCCCGCCCCCGTAGGTTGCGTAAAGTACGGAGCGGCGACGAGCGAAATCGCTTGAAGTCCGTTGAATACGGCGTGCATCACGAAGCAGGGAAGCAGGCGTCCTGTGCGCGCTCGCACAATCGTCAGCGCGAAGCCGATGGTAGCGATCACGGCGATGACGGCCAAGTTCTGACGGTACTGTACAACGTGCGGCAGAATGAAAAGAAGCGACACTACAATGACTGCCCAAAACATGCCCATCACGCGCTGCGCCGCCGGATAGAGCACGCCGCGATAAACGACTTCTTCGACCAGCGGCGCGGTTATCGCCGCCAGAAAGGCAGTCGTGAAACGCGCCGCGTTGGAACTTGCGATCAGTTGCTCCAAGTCAGTTTCGTCGCCTTTGTAAAAATAGGTGAGCGAAGCGCCGACGAGGAGCAGCAGCGTCGCCAGCCCGACGCTCGACCAGAAGCCGAAGTTTTCGCTCCAACTCCAGCCGAGATGCTGCCAGAAGGGGCGCTTACCGAATTGCGTAACGGCCGCCCACGCCACGCCGAGCGTTAATAAATGCACGGGGATCACGGCGACGATCTGCACCAGCACGGCGACAGGATCAGTGACCGCCGCACGCAAAAACGCATCAGGTGAAAGTCCCGGACTCCGACGCGCGAGAAATAGAATGACGGCGACCGCCGGAATCACCGCGAGCAACATCAACGCCGTCACCCACACGAAGAGCGCGGTCGCTAATCCCCACGGTGGATCGTCGGGATCAATGATTGAATGCGTCGGAGGTTGCGCAGCTAAGTGCTGCGCGTAGGAATTTGAGTCTACCGAATCAATAGGTGTGTTCACAAACGAAGTGTAAGAGAGCACGCGCGTGCCGGTCAATTGTGCGCGGCTAAATGTTCCAAACGACTCTGTATCACGCGCCGCGTGCGTTCCATCAGCGACGGTTCTGTTAGCGACTCTAAGTTTGAACTTCTCCGCGCGATGAAGCGAGCGTAATACCGATGATCGTCTTAGCGTCTTCGATCTCGCCGCGTTCGATCATCACGAGCGCCTCCCGAAAAGGTATGCGAACGATTTCGATAAATTCGTCCTCATCAAGATTTTGTTGCGCTTCACTTAAATTGGTGGCGAGGTAAACCCACATCTTTTCAGCGCAGAAACCGGGCGACGGATAAAACCCGGCGAGCAACTCTAAATTTCCTGCCGTGACGCCAAGCTCTTCTTCCAACTCGCGCCGCGCGCAATCTGCGGGCGGCTCCGCGTCGCTACGACGACTGCCTGCCGGAATCTCAAGCAAATACGCCCGCGCCGGATGGCGATACTGTCGCACGAGCGCCACCGTGTCGTCGTCAAAGAGCGCGACCACGCAACCGCTTCCGGGATGACGCACGATCTCGCGTCTGTATTCCTTGCCCGCTTCGCGCAACCCGTCAACCGTCACGCTGAAGGTGCGTCCCGCATAAACTTCTTCGCTCGACAGAATTTCAGGAAGTTGTCCGTCCGGTATATTCATAATTCAAACTTCAACATCCGCGCTGTCTATGATCCTTCCGCAGCGCTCCGCTAGCAGACTTCTAATTTCTCCGATGAGGTAGAGCGATCCCGTGACGCAGATCGTTTCACCCAGCGGAGTTAATGCGCGCGCGACGCGTAAAGCTTCCGAAGAGTTCGGCGCGCAGACGATTCTACTCGAACCCCCGTGCGGCGGCACGTGGCGGGCGAGCGTTTCCGGCGTCGCCGCGCGCGGGTTAGCAATCTGCGTAAGAATCAAACGACGCGCAACGGGGAAGAGCAAGTTTATAATTGCGGTCAAATCTTTGTCATTCATCGCGGCGAAGATAATCGTTACGGGGACGCGAACGAATTCGTCAATGTACGTGCGGAGCGCTTCTGCCCCGGCCGCGTTATGCGCCCCGTCGAGCAGGTACACATGAGAGTCGCAAGTGATCTTCTCCAAACGCCCGGCATGACGCGCCGCTTCGAGTCCTTCGATGATACTTGCGCGCGAAATCGCAAAGCCGCGCGTACGCAACTCTTCGGCGACCGCTGCGGCGACCGCCGCGTTAATCGCTTGATGCCTCCCGCGCAAACCGAGGCGTACATCTTCGTAAACTTCTTGCCCGCTCTTGATCGTCACGCGCAAGCGTCCGTCGCCGCACATCTCTTTGATTCCCACCTCGTCCGAAACAAAACGTGGCGTGACGTTACACTCGCGGCAGCGACGTTCAATCACCTCGCGCGCGACCGGCGCTTGCGGCGCGATGATCGCCCGCGCGCCCTTACGAATAATTGCGGCCTTTTCGGCGGCGATCTCTTCGAGCGTTTCTCCGAGATGCTCTTGATGATCAATTGAAATTGGAGTGACGGCGATTGTCTTTGCTTCGGCGGCGGTCGTCGCATCAAGTCGCCCGCCGAGACCCGTCTCAAGAATCGCTAGATCAACTTCCTGTTCTCGGAAAGCGACGAGCGCGAGCGTCGTCACCTGCTCGAAAAAGGTTGGCAGCGCGCCGCTCTCCCTTTCCAAGGCTTCGGCTTCGCGGCGCACGCGCGTGGCGAGCCGCGCAAACTCTGCGGGCGCGATCTCAAAGCCATTGATGCGTATGCGTTCGGTTACGGAAATAAGATGCGGCGAAGTATAAAGCCCCACGTTGAGAGAAGCGCGGCGGCAGATGGAATCGAGCATCACGGCGGTCGAACCCTTGCCGTTCGTGCCCGCGAGCTGCACGGCGGCGTAAGACCTCTGCGGATCGCCGAGACGCCGGAGCAGACGCTTGATATTGTCAAGCCCAAGCTTCATCGCAAGGGTTTCATGACCCAAACTCAGAAGATACCGCAGCGCCTCGTCGAAGTTCATTGAAGTAGAGAGTGATAAGTGAAGAGTAATGAGTGATAAGCAAAAAAATTGTTCTTAACTCATCACTCATCACTTTCGTTGTTGTTGACCATGAAGTTTAGAAGCTTGATGATGTGAGGTCGCATTTCGCGGCGGTCAACAACGATGTCAATCATGCCGTGTTCGAGAAGGAATTCAGATGTTTGAAAATTCTCAGGGAGCTTTTGGCGGATCGTCTGCTCGATCACGCGCGGGCCCGCAAAGCCAACCAGCGCGCGGGGTTCGGCGATGATCACGTCGCCGAGCATGGCGAAGCTGGCGGTGACGCCGCCGGTCGTCGGATCGGTCAAGACGGAGATGAAGGGAAGTTTGGCGGAATCGAGTTGCGCGAGCGCGGCAGAGACTTTCGCCATCTGCATTAAGGAAAGCGTGCCTTCCTGCATCCGCGCGCCGCCCGACGCGGCGAAGGTTATCACGGCCGCGCGTTCGTCAATGGCGCGCTCGATGAGGCGCGTGACCTTCTCGCCGACGGCCGAACCCATCGAGCCGCCTAAAAAATTGAAATCCATCACGCCCGCAAACACATCATGCCCGCCGACTTTCCCGCGCGCGTTGATTATAGCTTCCGGCAGCCCGGAAGTTTTCTTGGCGCGTTCAAGCCTTTCGGGATACGGCTTCGTGTCAACGAATTCGAGCGGGTCGAGCGAGGTTACTTCGGCGTCGAGTTCTTCATAACGGCAGTCGTCGAACAGCCAGCAGACGCGCGAACGCGCATCCCACCGGAAGTGGAAGTCGCAGTGAATGCAGACTTGAAGCGATTCTTCGAGTTCGCGTTTGTAAAGCGCGGCGTCGCACTTCGTGCATTTAACGAAAATGCCTTCGGTCTTAACGCGCCGTTCGTTCGCAGGCACAGACTCGATTCGATTCGACTTCTTACGAAACCACGACATGTTTTTCAGTAAGCTGATTGAGGGACTTGTGCGAGCTTAAAGAACCAAACTATCTCGTCAGGAAAGCGGAAGCGACGAAAACAGCAACGCTATCATCGCTCCCGCTTGAACAGAAACTTAAGCGATTGTCTCTTGCGGCTGTGTGAGTTCTTCTTCGTCCGCGCGTAACCTGTCCGCTCCCGCATGGCTCGCGCTCCGCTCGATAGCCTCATGAAGATACGCGACGATCTTCTCTTCTGCTTCCTCCCAAGTGCCGTAGAGCGTGCATCCGGCAGCGTTGCGATGTCCGCCGCCGCTGAATTTTTCGGCCACGCGCGCCACGTTCACGTCGCCTTTCGAGCGCAAACTCGTGCGGTAAACTCCGGGCGCGTGCTCTTTGAGAAACGCGACCGCTTCGATTGCCCTGACGCTCATCGGATAGTTAACGATGCCGTCTCCGTCTTCGTCTGCATTGCCCAGACGCGCCGTCATCTCCAGACTCTGCCGCAAGGTGGCGATGCGCCCCGTCTCGTCGTGCCGCGCCGTTGCAAGAACTTCGCTTAGAAGCGTCAGTTTGTTCCATGAGTAGCTGTTGAAAATGGCTTCGGCGATCTTGGCGGGGCGCACGCCCGCGCGCACCAACTCCGACGCGATCTTAAACGTGCGCTCGCTTGTGTTCGAGTAGTGAAACGATCCGGTATCCGTCAAGAGTGCGGTGTAAACGCATTCGGCGATTTCGCGCGTGACACGAACACCGACCGCTTTGCACAAATTGTAAATCATTTCGCCGACTGCGGAAGCGGTCGAATCAATCCAGTTGACGGTGCCGAAGAGCGCGGTCGTCGAGTGGTGATCGATGTTGACGACGAACTGCTGTTGGAGATTATCTAATCCGGGGCGCGTGATGTCCGAACACTCGATGACGAACACCGCGTCGTATTCACGATCAATCGTCGGAGTCGTGCGCACCTCGCAAGCGCCGGGAAGTTTCCGGTAAGCCTGCGGCGCCGGATCGCGCATAACCACTTCAACGGATTTTCCGAGTTGGCGCAGTAGCCAATAAAGACCGAGCGAAGAACCGAGACTATCTCCGTCGGGACGCATATGCGAGGTGATCGCAAAAAAGCGTTTATGTTCGATCAATTCGACAACCTGACTGAGCATCTGTTTTCTGCAACTGACCGCCTAAAGAGCAGGCGGCACATCTCCTCCCTCGCTTGCTTCGCCACTTCCCGCGTTTTGCTCGCGCCCCTTCTCGTAACCTAGCTCGTTGAGCACTCTGTCAACGCGCGCCGCGCGTTCTTCCACCGTGTCGCGCACGAAATGGATGAGCGGCGCGTGTCGCAAATGGAGCGCGGCGCCCAACTGCCTGCGCACATACGGCGCGGCGCGGCGCAGCGCCACGAGCGCATCCTTGATTTCCTCTTCAGTACCTTCAACCGTGACGTAGATGCTTGCATCGCGTAAGTCAGCGCCCATTCGCACGTCTGTAACTGTTGTGCCCATCACGCGCGGATCGTCGAGTTCATACCCGACAATCTGAATGATCTCTTCGCGTACAGCTTCGGCAACTTTTTCCGGGCGACGCATAACTGAAAAGTATGAGGTATGAACGCGGAGCGATGAACTGTAAGAACTTGTTTTTTATTCATCGCTCCGCGTTCGTACTTCCGCGTTTAGTTTAGAGTTCTGTCGCAGCGACCTTCTCGATGATGTAGGCTTCGATCTGGTCGTTCTCTTTGATGTCGTTGAAGTTTGTGAGGCCGATGCCGCATTCAAAGCCTTCGCGCACTTCCGAAACGTCGTCCTTAACGCGCCTGAGAGACGCCACCGAACCTGTCCAAGCTACAACGCCGTCGCGGATGAGACGGGCGAGCGCAGTACGACGGATGATGCCGTCCAACACGCGGCATCCCGCAATCGTTCCGGCCCTCGGCACGCGAAACACTTGCTGCACGAGAGCATGACCGAGCACGCGCTCGCTCTCCACCGCGTCGAGCATCCCGACCATCGCCGCGCGAATCTCTTCTTCGACTTTGTAAATGATCGAGTGAAGGCGAATGTCAACGCCCTCCCCCTTCGCAAGTTCGGCGGCGCGAACTTCAGGGCGCACGTTGAAGCCAATCACGACGACGGCCGAACTTGAAGCTCCGGCTTGCGTCGCCGAAGCCAGCAGCACGTCCGACTCCGTAATCGCGCCGACGCCAGAGCGAATGACCCTTACTTTCACCGCTTCCGTCGTCAGCTTCTGTAAAGTGCTCTTCAAGACTTCGACCGAACCTTGTACGTCAGCCTTCAAGACGACGAGCAGTTCTTTCACCTCGCGCTCGCCCAAAGCTTCGATGCCGCGTTTCGTGGTTTGAAGCAAGGTGTTCTGGCGCGAAATCATTTGGCGATGTTGCGAAATGGATTGCGCGCGCGTCACGTCTGCCACCACTTGGAAGGGTTCACCCGCCTGCGGCACACCTTGCAGCCCCAAGACTTCGACGGGCGTTGCAGGCCCGACTTCCGTTACGGATTCGCCTCGGTCGTTAAACATCGCGCGAACTTTGCCGAACACCTGACCGGCGATAAACGGATCGCCGACGTGCAGCGTGCCTTGTTGCACAAGGGCTGTAGCGACCGAGCCGCGACCGCGATCAAGTTTCGCTTCCAACACCACGCCGCTCGCCAGTCTCGTCGGGCTGGCTTTGAGGTCAAGAATATCGGTCGTCAACAAAATCGTTTCAAGCAGCGTGTCAATGTTCTCGCGTCGCTTCGCGGAAACCAGAACCGTCTCCGTGTCGCCGCCCCACTCAACGGGCTGCAAACCCTGCCCGGCGAGTTCCTGCCGAACGCGATCAGGATTCGCGTCGGGGCGGTCGATCTTATTGATCGCCACCACAATCGGCACGTTCGCTGCCCGCGCGTGTTCAATCGCTTCAATCGTCTGCGGCATCACGCCGTCGTCGGCCGCGACGACGAGAACGACAACGTCCGTCGCCTTCGCGCCGCGCGCGCGCATCAAGGTAAATGCTTCGTGACCAGGCGTGTCGAGGAAGACGACGCGGCGCAGTTCCGACGGGTTATCGGGGTTTGGGACATAAGCGCTATAGGCGCCGATGTGTTGCGTGATGCCGCCCGCTTCGCCCGCCGCTACGTCCGTCGTGCGGATCGCGTCGAGCAGCGAGGTCTTGCCGTGGTCAACGTGACCCATCACGGTCACGACCGGCGCACGCGGAACTTCCACGTCGTCCGCGTCCGTGGCGATCAACTCTTCAAATTCCTCTTCGGCGACCATCTCCTCGAACGGCACGAACGAGACTTCGTAGCCGAAGCGACGACCGAGTTCGACCGCCACCTCGTCGTTCAAAGGTTGATTGATCGTCGCAAACACGCCGCGCTGAAGCAGCAGCGCCACAACGTCTTTCGGCTTGATGCCGAGTTTCTCCGCAAACTCCTTGACGGTCGAACCCTCCACGATGCGCGCGGTCTTCAATTCTCCCGTCGCCGTCCCGCCGAGTCTGGCCGCCTCGCCGCCCATGTTGAGCGAACTCGCAATGCGCTCTTCGAGCGAGAGGGCGCGCGGCGGCGGAATGAAATCGCGGTCGAATCGTCCGCCCCGGCCATCACGTCCGCGCCCGCCATTTCCGCCCGCGCCGCGTTTACCCGCTCCCCCGGCGCGTGGGCGGGGACGACGCGAGTCGGCCGGTGGGATGTAAGTTGTCTGCGGCGTCGCGGTTTCGCCCGGCGTGCCCACCGCTTCAATTGACGCGCGCGGCGGACGCCCAGCGCCGCCACCACCGCTAATGTTGCTGCTGCCGCCACGTTCAAAACGGCCGCCCTCGTGTCGTTCGCGCCGCTCGCGCGGAGTAGGAGCAGGCGGCGGGGCGACGACGGGCGCAGGCGCGCGTTCGCCGTGCCGGATACCGGCGTTGAGCGCGGCGGCCGTCGGGCGGAGAACTCGCACCTGTCGCGGTTGGGCTGCCGCCGTATTATCGCTTTGTGCCCCTGCCGTAAGAGGGGCGAGCGCCACGCCGCCTTCCGGCGCAACCTCTAAAGCCACGTCACCGTCCGCGCCCCCGTCGAGCGCAAGCGAAGAAGCAGATGCCGACGGCGAATCCGCCGTTGCGCCCGCGACGCCGCTTCCGTTGCCGGTGTCGTCGGCGAACTGCGTCGGCGGCGTTTCCGTTAAAGGCGATGTATGATCTGGCAGCGGCTGCTCAGCGCGCTGCGCGGGCTGAAGCCTTTTGAGGAGACGCGGCGCAGATGCAGGGCGGGGAGACGCTTGCTCAGTCGCAGAAATTGAAGTCGCTTCGGGCGCGGCCGATGCGTTTGCGTTCGTCTCCTCAAAAAATTCCTCACCCGCCGCTTCAGGCGAAGTCTCTTCTCCCGCAGGGCGGGCGGCCTTTTTGACCACGCGCACCGTCCTCGCCGCAACCGCTTCCTTCTTCGGAAAATACTTGCTGCGAATTTTCTCGGCGAGTTCTTTCGAGATCGTATTCGACGGCACGCTCACATCAACACCTTCGCGGCGCACCTCTTCGAGCACTCGCTTGGAATCGAGCTTAATCTCTTTGGCTAAATCGTAAATGCGAACCTTTGACGACATGAACTCCTTGCTTCGACGCTTAACTCTTAAAAACGGCGTCGCGCGCTTCAAAAGGTTTAAAAGGAACTCTTCGCTTTCCTTAAAACCTTTTTACGGCGCGCACGTTTTGCTTTCAGGTGCGTTTGACCGTGCCGTGAAAAAGGCTCGGAGGCGAGTTGCTACCAAACACAGTGCGCGCCAGTCGAGCGCGCCTGCGGTTACTCTGTTTTGCCGGAAGCATTGCGTTGTTTACCGTCGGCAACCGCTTGTTCATCGTCCGCGTCCGTACCATGTCGCGGTGCGGGAGCGGAAGAAACTTGTACTTCGGGTGCGGAAACGTCCGTCGCCGAAACGCGCGGCGAGATCGGCGAATCATCTTCTGCGGGAGGCTCGCCTTCATCAGCCGCTTCCTCGTCGGCGGAGAGCGGATCGATTTCCGTCAACGCCACAGGGTCAACCGATTCTTCTGTGAGAATGTCCGGCTCGGCCGCAAACGGCGCCCGCCCGCGCACTGCTTCGTCGTAGCCTTCGGCGATCATCGCCTCGGAAGGTTCGACTTCGCCCGCATCAATCGTCGGATCGAATTCGGCGGAAACCGCGTGCTGCTCAACCGGCGCGCCCATCAGCTCTTGTTCAACATCCCGCGCCTCTGCCTCGTCCGTCGTCTCGCCTGTGTCTTCATTCGCGCTCGTATCGCGCGCGGCGATGATGGTTTGAGCGGAGCGCAGAATCTCCTCCGCTTCATCAAGGCTGATGTCGAGAAACTCGGAGAGTTGGTCAACTGACGCGGCCGCCAATGCGTCAATATCTTTAATGCCGTGCTCGGCGAGCGCGGCGTCCGTCGCCGCCGTTACGCCTTCGATCACCGTCAACGGCACGGCGCCGCCCGCGCGCATCATCTGCCCCATCTGCTCGGCGACTTCGCGCTTGATCTCTTCTTCGCTGCGAATATCAATGTTCCACCCGACGAGCTTCGTCGCCAACCTCACGTTCTGCCCGCGCTTGCCGATAGCGAGCGAAAGCTGATCTTCGTTGACGATCACTTCCATCTGCCGCTTCTCAATGTCGGTGATGCGCACCTGATTGACTTTCGCGGGCGAGAGGGCGTTTGCGGCAAACACGCTCGGCTCGTCCGACCACTCGATAATGTCAATCTTCTCGCCGCGCAACTCGCGGATGATCGCCTGCACGCGCGAACCCTTCATGCCGACGCACGCGCCCACGGGGTCAACGTCGCGCTCATTGCTTGCAACGGCGATCTTCGCCCGCTCACCCGATTCGCGCACAGCCGATTTGACAACAACCGTCTCGTCGTAAATCTCCGGCACTTCCATCTCAAACAATCGGCGCAGCAACTCCGGCGACGTGCGCGAGACTTCCACCTGCGGCCCCTTCGCCTCTTTCAAGACGTTGCTGATCACGACGCGAATGCGCTCGCCCTGACTCCACTGCTCGCCGCGCGATTGCTCTTTGCGCGGCAAGATCGCTTCGACCGTGCCGAGATCAACGATCATGTCGCCGCGCTCAAAACGCTTCACGAAGCCGCTGACGAGATCGCCCATCTTGTCCACGTATTGCTCGTAGACGTTGGCACGCACGGCGTCGCGCACCTTCTGGAAGAGAATCTGCTTCGCGGTCTGCGCGGCGATTCTGCCCATCTCTTCCATCGGAAGCGGCAGTTGCAGTTCGTCGCCCACGTCAACCTCATCGCCCGCCATCTCGCGCGCTTCTTCAATGGCGAGTTCGGTCGCCGGATTCGCCACCTCTTCGACGACAACTTTTGACGAGAAAAGTTCGATGCCGGATTCCGGGTTCCACTCGACGTGAATCTCTTCGCCGGAGCGAAACTGTTTTTTGGCGGCAGCGCGCATGGCGTCCTTCATCGCCTCGATCACGAGATCGCGGTCAATGCCATGTTCTTTACAAAGTGCGTCAATGCTCTGCGCGATGGATGCGCTCATAATTTCTCTGTTATTTAGATGCTATGTGTCAAAGATTAGAGGCAAGCGGCGCGCTAGTGTAGCGCCTCCGGCGTCCCAATCTTTAACGGTTATTCAGTTGTGTTGCCACCGTCTCCGGCAGCCTTTCGTGCCGCGCGCTCTTCAGCGAGGCGAAACTCGGCTTCGGTGTCAATCTCTAAGTTAGCCTTCGCAATTGACCGAAACGGCACGCGCACGCGACCGCTGGTTTTATCGTCAAACAAAACGTCTTCGCCTTCAATGCCGATGATCGCGCCCGCGAAGTTGCGTTGATTGCCGATCTTCTCGCGCGTCTTCAAACGCGCCGCGCGTCCGGCAAAACGCGCGTAATCCTCCCGCTTGTAAAGCCCGCGCTCAAGTCCGGGCGACGAGACTTCGAGCGTGTAAGCCGCCGGAATAAAATCCTCCACGTCGAGCACTGTGCCGAGATGATGACTTATCGCGGCGCAATCTTCGTGCGTTACGCCCTCCGGTTTGTCAATAAAAACGCGCACGACGGGCGCACTCCCCGCGCCGCTTAATTCGACGTGGACGAGCTCGAGATCGCGGTCGGCGGTAATGCGATTGGCGATCTCTCGCACCTGTTCCTCAACCGAAACCTCACTCACTGCCACCGTCTCCCCGTCAAAGCTTTCAAAATTGCTTGCCGCGCAAAAGAAAAAGTGGGCGCGAACCCACCGGATGACTGCCGCGCTACAAAGCAAGCAGAAGATTATACGAGAAGACGGCGGGGGAAGCAAGCGAGGCTCAATAACCGTAGTGGTTCAGTATGAAATTCTGAATCAATATTTATCGGCGCTCTAATTTGAAACTGAACCACTACGTCAATAACAAGGCGGTGACAAGCGACGCGGCTCGGTGTTTTCGTGAGTTGCGTAAATTTAAGATGCGCGGAAACTCGTCCGCCTCGTTCAACCGGAAATCTTTCCCAGTTGATTTTTAACAACTTCGCTCACCGTGCGTCCGTCAGCCGAACGACCGGCGAGGCGCGCCTGCACTGCTTTCATCACCGCGCCCATGTCGCGCATCGTTTTCGCGTTCGTCTCGGCAATCGCACTCTCGACCGCCTTTTCAATTTCCTCACGCGATGCAGCTTGCGGCAGATACTCTTCGATAATTTTGATCTCCGACAGTTCCTTGTCTGCCAACTCCTGCCGCCCGGCTTTTTCGTATTGTTCGACGGAATCGCGGCGCTGTTTGACGAGCGACTGCATAACTTTCATTAGTTCCTCGTCCGACAATTCGCCGCCCTTCTCAATCTCACGGTTCGTCATCGAGGCTTTAACCATCCGCAAGGTTGAAAGGCGCGCCGCGTCCTTCGCCTTCATCGCCGCCGTCAAATCCGTTGTAATGCGCTGCTTCAAATCCATACGAAATTCTTTCCAAAACGAGTAAACTGTGATGACGCACTTTAAGCATCAACTTGCGCCGAAACGATGAACACTCTAGCGCACTTGAAGGAACTTCGCTAGAATGCCCGTTGTTACAATCTTACGATTTGGCGCATACGCACCCAAACCGTCTTCCGCGTCAGACAGCGCCATGCTTCCTCGCACATCTCGCGGCGCAGAAAAGCTTCCGCGCTGATTTCTATCTCTGCTCGCGCAAGGATTTTATCATTCGATGAACTGTCCACAGTGCCAGCAAGTTTTAAGAGAGAACGCCCGCTTCTGCGACGGTTGCGGCTTGTCGGTCGGCACGCTTAACGCCGCGACGGAGCGGGCGCAAGAATTATTCGAGACGCTTCCGCCGCCCGACGATCCGCTCATCGGCCACACGCTCGACGCGAAATATCAACTCATCGAACGCCTCGGCAAAGGCGGCATGGGCGTTGTCTATCGCGCGCGGCGTGTACTCATCGGAGATGAAGTTGCATTAAAAATTCTGCGCGGTGAGTTGGTGGCGGAAGATGAAGCCGTCGGGCGTTTCCGCCGCGAGGCGCGTGCCGCCGCGATGCTCCGCCACCCGAATGTGGTGCTCATTTACGATTACGGCGAAGCGCGCGGCGATGATGCGCCCGCCTACATCGTGATGGAACTCGTCAAAGGCGAATCTCTGCGAGACATCATCGAGGGCGAAGACAAAATCGAAATTGCGCGCGCTGTCTCGCTGATGCGCGAGATTTGCGCGGGCGTCGGCGCGGCGCACCGTCGCGGCATCGTCCACCGCGACATCAAGCCGGATAACATCATCGTCCTTCCGCCCGACGAAGATGAAGACCGCGAAAGGGAATCGGTCAAGGTCGTTGACTTCGGCATTGCCAAACTGCGCGACCCTTCCGGCGGCGGCACACTCACGCAGAAAGGTTTTCAACCCGGCACCGTCTATTATATGTCGCCCGAACAATGTCGAGGCGACGACTTGGACGTGCGCTCAGACGTTTATTCGCTCGGCGCGATGTTCTACGAGATGCTCGCGGGCGCGCCGCCCTTCATGGCTGAAACGCGCACCGGAGTGATCTCAAAACATCTCTTTGATCCGCCCCGCGCCTTCGCCGAAGATTTACGCGTTCCGCCCGCGCTCGAAAAAGTGATCATGCGCGCCCTCGCCAAAACCCCAGAAGCGCGGCAGGTTGATGCCACAAGCCTCGCGCGCGAACTCCTCGAAGCCGAACGCCAAGAGCGAGAGCGACATGAAGCGGAACGACAACGCGAGGAAGCGAAAACTTTGCGTTTAGAAAAATCCGCAGAGGAAGAGCGACTGAAGCAAGCGGCAGAAGAAGAGCGACGTTTGCGCGAAGCCCGCACAGTGCCGAGCGATGATACCGCGAAACGCCGTCAAGAACGCGCCGACGCGCCGCTTCCTCGCACCGAACCTGCGCCCCCGCCGAAAACCGATTCAAGTCGGGCGAAAGCGACTGAAGAACAACCGACGCAGCAAGTCCCGACGCAAAAGTTGGATTTTCAGATTCCGACCAACAAAGCTCCGTCCCCCGATCCAATTTCCCCGGTAATGTAGCCTTTGCGGTGTTGACTGCGCCCGTCAGGGCGCAGCAAAATTAAAATTACAGTGACACCGGAACTGCCGATCATTCAAAAGGTATATGATTTGGTGATGTGGTATGTGCCGATTCTTAATCGTCTGCCGCGCAACCACAAATTCGCCCTTGCGCGAACGTAGTCTTTGAAGATAGCAATCAGCCGTCAGCTATCAATTTTCAGTTTTAATTGGCTGTTATACGGCATGTTGCAATAAGACTCTCACGAGTTTTTACGCTGACAGCTAACGCTACAGCCTTTATACTGTTGACTGCGCTAATGCAATTCATGAGGAGAGCCTGCGATGTCGAGCGACTTACTTGTGGAAGATGGCGGTAAAGTTAGTCTGCCCGAAGATGTGCGCGAGCGTTACGGCTTAACGCAGGACACGCCCGTTCGCATTATCGAGACGCGCGGCGGTATCCTGCTTGTTCCGCTCACCCGTGAACCGATGAGCGCAGAGTTGAAGCGCGAACTTGACGAGTGGCAATCGCTCAGTACATCAAACATCGAGATGTTTCCTTACGATGAGGAAGGGGAGAGGTGAACGTTGGCGACATTCATTGGGTTGAGTTGCCGCCGCGCGACGGGCACGCTCAAGCCGGACGCCGCCCTGCGATCATCGTGCAATCAGACGCTCGCGCTTCCTCGCTTCCAACCGTCCTACTCATTCCGCTCACCACGCAAATGGATGCTCTGCGCTTTCCCGGCACAGTGTTGATTGAAACTGATGCGCTTAACAATTTGCGGCGCGCTTCCGTCGCGCTCGTCTTTCAACTTACCGCCGTTGACCGCCGCTTTATTGTGCAGCAACTCGGAGAAGTCGCACAAGCAACACTGCAACAAATCTGGATCGCATTTGATGAGTTGACTGATCGTATATAGACATTATTGTTTACCACTGATTTGGTTTTTCGTGGTATTGCCGTTTCGCGGACGTAGCCTTTGAAGAAAACCGTCAGCTTTCAGCTTTCAGCTTTCAGTTTGGAAAGGTTGATTAGGCGACGCGTTATGATGAGACTTGAGCGGCTCTTAGGCTGATAGCTAACAGCTTAATGATGTACAATCAGGCGCGAAGGAGTTAAGCAATTATGAGCAGCATCACCGAGAAGCCTGACGCGCAAATCTTACCTTCCGGCGAACGCGCACCGTTACGCATGACGTTTGAGGAGTTTCTTGCTTGGAACTCGGAAGCGACGATGGCGGAGTGGGTGGATGGGGAGGTGATTGTTATGTCTCCGGTTTCAACAAGACATCAAATAATCAGTGGATTCTTGTTCACGATTCTGAATCTTTTTGTTGAAAAGCACGGATTGGGCATAATGTTATCTGCGCCTGTCGTCATACGATTGCCGAACAAACGGCGCGGGCGCGAGCCTGATCTGTTCTTTGTAGCGAAAGACCGCGCGCAGTTGATCAAGAAGAATTACTTGGACGGTGCGGCCGATATAGTCGTTGAGATCATTTCACCGGAGTCAATCGAACGGGATCGCGTGGAGAAATTTGCGGAGTATGAAGCAGCCGGAGTGCGTGAGTATTGGTTGATCGATCCTGACCGTGAACAGGCGGAGTTTTACGTGCTCGCGGCGGAAAATCGTTATCGTTTGCAGGACGCGCCGGAAGGCGTCTATCATTCGCGCGTCATCGAAGGTTTCAGCTTGCGCGTGGCGTGGCTGTGGCAAGAGCAACTGCCGACATTTGAGGCTCTGCGCGAACTGAAGATTTTTTGATCCCTGCGTCCCGTGTGGGAATTCCTCGCCTTCTACAAAAACAGTTCTGACTCAAGCCGCCTGCTCGTTCGAGCGCGCGAGGTGCGCCTTTAAGAATTGTCCCGTATGCGATTCAGTGACGCGCATAATCTCTTCCGGCGTGCCCGTCGCAACGACGTAGCCGCCCGCCTCGCCGCCTTCCGGCCCTAAATCAATAACGTAGTCGGCCGTTTTGATCACGTCCAAGTTATGTTCGATGACGAGAAGACTGCCGCCCGCGTCAACGAGCGTGCGGAAGGCGGCGAGCAGTTTGTTGATGTCGTCGAAATGCAACCCCGTAGTCGGTTCGTCGAAGATGTAGAGCGTGCGCGCGCCCGTGCGTTTGGTTAAATGCGCGGCGAGTTTGATGCGTTGGGCTTCGCCGCCGCTCAAGGTGGTCGCTGATTGTCCGAGTCGTAAGTAACCGAGTCCAACGTCGTCGAGGACTTTGAGGCGATTGACGATCTTCGTCACTTCGCGGAAGAAGCTGATCGCTTCGCGTACCGTCAGGTCGAGCACTTCGGCGATTGATTTGCCGCGGTAACGAATCTCCAACGTCTCGCGTTTGAAGCGCGTTCCCTTGCATTCCTCGCAGACGAGTTCAACGTCGGCGAGGAATTGCATCTCGACCGTCACCGTGCCGTCGCCTTCGCACACGTTGCAACGCCCGCCGGGGACGTTGAAGGAAAACGTGCTGGGATCGTAGCTTCGCGCTTGGGCTTCGCGCGTCGCAGCAAACGTCTCGCGGATCGCGTCGTAGACTTTAATGTACGTGACGGGATTTGAGCGCGGCGTGCGACCGATGGGCGATTGATCAACGAGGACGACGTCATCGAGGTGATTCCCGCCGTCGAGTTTTGAGAACGCGCCGACGTGCCCCTGCCAATCGCCGCTTTCCTTTTTGAGTCCGGCGTAGATTACATCATGAATGAGCGTTGATTTACCTGAACCGGAAACGCCCGTGACGCAGACGAACATTTCAAGCGGAATCTTCACGTCAATGTTCTTCAAGTTGTGTTCGGTCGCGCCGCGCACGGTGAGCTGGCGTTTTTTGGTTGTTCGGCGCTGCTTGGGTTCTTTAATCTCCACGTCGCCGCGCAGATACTTCGCCGTGAGCGAACTCGCGTCCTTCATCAAATCTTCGTAAGTGCCTTCATAGACGACTTGCCCGCCAAACTCTCCGGCGGCCGGGCCGATGTCGAGAATGTGGTTGGCGGCGCGTATCATCTCGGCGTCGTGTTCGACGACGAGGACGGTATTGCCGATGTCGCGCAGGCGTTCGAGTTGGCGGATAAGGCGCTCGCCGTCGCGCGGGTGAAGACCGATTGAGGGTTCGTCCAAAACATAGAGCGCGCCGACGAGCGCCGAACCTAAGCTCGTGGCGAGTTGGATGCGCTGCGCTTCGCCGCCCGACAACGTCGAAGCGAGACGGTCGAGGGTTAGGTAATCAAGCCCGACGTCAATAAGGAACTTCAATCGTTGGCGAACTTCATCAAGCACGCGCTCGGCGATGGCGGCTTGCTCCGGCGTGAGTTCGAGTCCGGCGAAGAACACGGCCGTATCTTTGATCGAGAGTGAGACGACTTCGGGCAAAGTTTTCCCGCCGATGCGCACGTCGCGCGCTTCCTGACGCAGACGCCCGCCGCCACACTCGTGGCATAGAGTGTAGCCGCGATACTTGGCGAGGAAGACGCGAACGTGCAGTTTGTATTTCTTCGTCTCAAGCCATTGGAAGAATCCACGCACGCCGCCCCACGCCGTCGTGCCGTCAATGATCATGCGTTGCTGCTTCGCGGTGAGTTCGTCGAAGGGCACGTTCAACGGAATCTTTTCCTGACGACAGAAGCGATGCATCTCCGTTTTCGCCCACTCGTACTGCGGCTTCGTCCACGGCTCAACCGCTCCTTCTTCCAATGACAAACCGCGATTCGGAATCACGAGGTCAATGTCCAAGCCGATGACGTTGCCGAAGCCTTGACACACGGGACACGCGCCGTAAGGATTATTGAAACTGAACAGGCGCGGCTCAGGTTGCGCATAGATCGTGCCGTCGTATTTACACTCGAAACGCTCGGAGAAGCGCAGGCGTTTCGGTTCTGTTTCCGCAGTTTCGACGACTGCATCGCCGTGCCCTTCACGAAAGCAAGTCTCGAACGAATCCACGAGACGTTCACGCACGTCGGGGCGGGCAACGAGGCGATCCACAAGCACGTAGACGTTTTCAAAATCGGGGCGCGTGTAATCGTCGGGCGAGCGTAGCTCAATCGTTTCGCCGTTCGCATACAGGCGCGTGAAGCCGCGCTGCATCAGGCTCATGACGTGCGCCTGCACATGGCGGCGATCAAGCTCATCCGTATTCTTCGGGGGTGTTTTGCGGCGCTTGCTCTTCTTCGGCGCGTCGCCGTTGTTCGTCTCTTCAGACGAGAAAAACATTCCTGCGGTCGCGGGGAAAAGCACGTAAAAACGCGCGCCTTCGGCGAGCGCGACGAGCGTGTCGGCGGCGGCCGATTCGGGCGAATCGCGCCCGACTACGCGCCCGCAAGCGCGGCAGAAAGTTGTGCCCGCGCGCGCATATAAAAGTCGCAGGTAATCGTAGATTTCCGTCCCCGTGCCGACGGTCGAACGCGGATTGCGCGTCGAGTTTTTCTGCCGGATCGCAATCGCGGGCGGAATCCCCGTCACCTCGTCAACTTCCGGCTTGTCCATCCGTTCGAGAAACTGCCGCGCGTAAGCTGAAAGAGATTCGACGTAGCGACGCTGCCCTTCGGCGTAGACGGTATCGAAGGCGAGCGACGATTTGCCGGAGCCGGAGACACCCGTGACGACCGTTAAGCTTTCAAGCGGAATCGAGAATGAAATGTTTTTGAGATTGTTGACGCGCGCCCCGCGCACCGTGATCGCTTGTTCTGCCATGAGTTCGTAAAAGTAGGCACAGTGAAAGTTTGTGCTCAATAATGAATCGTGTATGATAACTCCAAACTCCCCGCAAGCGAAAGCGCGCAGAAGCGAAAGTTAAGCGTCAATTTTAAGTTGAATCTTTTTATTGCCGCGCGTAAGTTTCTTTAGTCGCCCCGGCGCGGGGACATCAACCACAACACCGCGAGGAGTTGACCTTCGCGCGCGCTCCAGCTTAACGAATGCAGCATGAGAAATTGTCGGTCGCACGTTTCGTCGTCAATCGTTTTCCTTCTCGTCACACTTTTATTTTATTCACCGGGCGCGCGGGCGCAGGGGAATGAGGAGCGCGGAAGCGTCGCGGGCGTTGTGACTGATACGGCGG
>JACCYN010000335.1 GCA_013696465.1 Pyrinomonadaceae bacterium | reverse complement strand
GCGGGCGGCTACCACGGCGGAGTCGTTTGAACGGCTCAATCAACGCCGCGCCGACAAGTTCGCGGAAGCTTCCGTGAGAGGCAAGCAGCCCGCCCATCTGGTATTGCTTGCCGAGATTCTCAACCCTGATGATCGGTTTCATGTTCGCTAAAATTAAAGGGGTTAAAACTGCTATATGAAATCTACGACAACTCGCTCGATGCGTTTGAAAACGTAAGCCGAGCCAACGAGTAAAAGAAACGTCAGCGCGACGGAGATCGCAATCGCCGTCGGGTTAAGGCTTCCGCCGTAGAGCGCGGCGCGAAAGCCCTCGACGATTCCGGTCATCGGATTAAGCGCCAGCGCCCACTGAAATTGAGCGGGCACGACGCTCGCCGGATAGATGATCGGCGTCATAAACATCCACGATTGAAGGATGAAAGGCAAGGCGTGGCGGACGTCGCGGTATTTGACGTTTAACGCCGACACGCATATCCCCAACCCTAACGCGAGCAGCGTCGTCAAAAGAACAAAGAACGGTAGCAGAAGGATGCCCCACGTCAGCGTCACCCTGTAATAGAAAGCCAACCCGATCAGAATTACGGACGCGATCACTAAATCCATCAACCCGGCGGCGACCGCCGCGGCCGGAATCATGATGCGCGGGAAATAGACTTTCGAGATTAAATTTGAATTGGCGATCAGGCTGTTGCTGCTGTTGGTGACGGCGTTTGCGAAGAACGTCCACGGCAGAAGTCCGGCGTATGCGAACAGCGGATACGGAACGCCGTCGGACGGAACGCCGATCAGGATGCCGAAGAAGATCGTGAACACAAGCATCGTAAAGAGCGGTTGTAGAATCGCCCACGTCGCGCCGATGAGCGTCTGTTTATAGCGCACCTTGATGTCGCGCCAAGTCAAAAAATAAAGCAACTCGCGGTAAGCCCATAAGCCGCGCAGATCAAGAGGCAGCCGTGTCTTTTGGCTTGCTTCAACCTTAACTAACGGCGTGTCAGGTAGCGCAGAAAACGGCGGGCGGCGTTGCGGAACGGCTTTAACGGGGCGGGCGACTTCCGCCGTAGAAATCGGCTCAGTCGCCTCTTCGCTTTCGCTGACAATCAACTTCATATCGAAATTCACTTAAGGATTGAAGAGCGGGTAACACACTTGTTTCATCCGCGCTTCAATTCATGTTTGAAGCGAGCCATAATGTCTGCTGGATTGGTGCTGCAATAAATTTCTTCGCCACCGCATCAGGCGTTGCGGGAGGGTCAAGCGAATTGCCATGCGAGCGATGGAGGCGACTGATGGCGCGCCCTTCAGGTTGTGTGACATCAAGGCCAGCGCCGTTAGTTTTTGTCCGCGCCGCGCGAAGCCTTCCGCGCAACTGAACTTCAAAGCCGTCTGAATCTTCGCCAGTTCTTCGTCGCTCATGCCGAGGCTTGCGCGAACGCGGCGTTGGGCGTCCAGCCACTCGTTCATCATCATCGTGAAATCACGGCTCGTGTTATACCAATGTTGTCGCCATGCCGCCAGAACGTTCGCATCAAAGGCGAAATCTCCGTCCGCGCTCAACCGCAAATACAATTCATAATCTTCCAGCTTCGCCCCTTCATTCCACCCATGCCGCTCCAGCGCCTTCCGCCGGTAAAGAACCGTCGGGCTTAGGGGTCCGATGGCATGTAAGAGTCTTTTCGATGCGCTGCCCTTCGTGTAGGGCGCCCAATCAAGCGAACACTCGACGATGTGATCCTTTTCGTCAATAATGTAGGCGTGCCCGTAGGCGAGAACCGCATCCGGTTGTGACTCAAGCAAATTCACGCGCGCTTGAAGAAATTTCGGCAGCCACGCATCATCCGACGATAGGTAAGCAAAGTATTTGCCTCGACTGCGGGCAAGGGCTTCATTTAAGGTCGCACACAAACCTTTATTAGGGCGGACGATCAACTCGCTGGGGAACGGACAACTTTTAAGCGTGCGCTCGATGATCCTCGGCGAAGAATCGGTTGAACCGTCGTCAATGACGATTAGTTCAAAAGGTGTGAAGGTTTGTTTTATAATGGAAGTCAGACAACGCTCCACAAACGGCGCATGGTTGTATGACGGCACGACGACCGAGACGGCGGGTGAAGACGACCGTGTGCCGCCCTTAAAGTCAGTTTCCATGCTGATTCCCATGCTCAAAAACCCTTTTGAAAATTGCGCTCGCAGTGTGAATACACTATTGAAGTCCGTCCGTTCAAGTTTCTACCACAAACCCGCGTAAACCGAATACACAATGGAACAGAAACTTTTCTCGATCATAACGCCGTCCTACAATTGCGGGGCGAAGCTCGAAAAGACGATCCGCTCGGTTCTGTCTCAAAACAAAAACATATACGAATATATCATTGTAGACGGATGTTCGACAGACGACACGCTGAGCGTCGTCGAGCGATACGCTGCGGACGGAATCAAGTTTCTGTCGGAGAAGGATGAGGGCGTCTATGACGCCATGAATAAAGGAATAGATTTAGCTTCAGGAAAGTATTTATATTTTCTCGGAGCGGGCGACGGCTTACGGCTGAACATACTCGAAAAGATGGCCGGACTGATGCCGCAGAATGAATTGTGCTTCATCTACGGAAACGTCTACATGGTAGATCGCGGCGTGATCTACGACGGCGAATTTACTAAGGCAAAACTTAGAAGACACAACATCTGTCACCAAGCGATATTCTATCAGCGGAAGATTTTTGATGTGATGGGAAGATACGAACCGAGGTTTAGCGTCTTAGCCGACTATGTATTCAATGTTAAGTGTTTTTGGAACGATCACATTCATAAGCAATATATCGGCTACGTGATCGCAAACTTCGAGGGCGGCGGCATCAGCACCACGCAGAGAGATTTGGATTTCGTCAACGAGTATTCTGACTTGATCGCAACTTGAGTTCTTCGATCATATTTCAGCCCTAGCCTCTTTGAACGAGTTTTGAATTTTCAAAGGTTGAGATCGCTTAACCTTAAGCAACGCCTATGCCCATCAGATCGCGGTATGTCGCGTAAATGTAGGCAGCCGTGTTGACGCGCCGCAGTTTATCCGCCCGCCGCAAGCTGTTAGCAATGTTCTCCTCACGAAAGCGTGCGTCTGACGAGATGCGAAGAATCAACTCGGACAGTGCTTGAGCGTCGTAAGGGTCGAATACGAAACGTCCGTCGCCGATGGTTTCGGGCAGCGAAGTGACGTTCGAGCAGATCACCGGCACCGCCTGCGCAATCGCTTCAAACAACGGAAAGCTTCCGGCTTCGTACTCGGTCGGAATCGTGACGGCCGATGCGTTGCGATACAGCCAAGCGAGTTCGTCTTCGGGGACGATGTCGGTGAAGAGCACGGCGTCGCGCAGACGCAATTGATCGAGTTGTGCCTCAAGCGTCGGGTAGTAATCGTTTTTAGCTCCCGTGCAGACGAGCCGTAAGGTTGTGCTTCCTTCGTCCCGCAATCTTCGCAGAGCGTGAAAAAGCGACGCATGGTTTTTGTGTCTCCACGTCTGCGCCGGGTAAAGCAGAAAAGGTTTCCACGTTGCGTACCGCTCGCTGTACTTTTGCGCGGCGTCAGGCGTCGGTTCTTGCAGCGAAATTGAAGTGAAGGGAATCGGACAGACGTGAATTTTGTTTGCGGGAAGATTGAAATACCGGATCAAATCCGCTTTAACGTGATTGAACGAAACTATTATTCGTCCGGCGCGGTCAAGGGTTTTCCACCCGTGCATCGCGCGTATCGCGCGTTGAGCCGCTGAAAAATATTCGGGAAAATGCAGTTCCTGCACGTCATGCACGGTGACAATGTAGGGCGCCCGCACGTCCAAGAGTTCTGGCACAAGGTAAGGCACATGCTCCTCAACGGGGAAGGGAGGAGTTTGAGTGGGGAAGTGGATCAGATCGAGGTTTAAGTCGCCAACCCAGCTTTTCAAGTGTCGCCACCGCTCGGAGGAAACCGTATCTGACTTTTGCTTAAGATTCACGCGGGCGCGCCGAATTTGCCGCAGCCACAAATTACCGTCTTCCTGCGGCGACTCAATCGTGCGAACTTCAACAATCCGGTCGTAATCTTTGATGATTTGGCGGACGTTGCTCAACGCTTCTGTGTCGCACAGAAGAACGAAACTCCATCCCGGCTCATTGTTCGCAAGCAAGGAGTCGAGAATTCTGAGCGCATACGGGGCGATACCTCCGTAGCGCAGAGAAGCCTGCCCAAGCCAAAATCCAACCTTAAGATTTCGCCCGTCGGTCATCAATCTCGAATCGGTAAATAAGTTTGCCGGTGCGAGCCTCCACTCCGGCCGGGGTGAAGCGCGCCCGCTCGAAAACGGTTTTTGCGCAATCGTTCTCAGGATCAACTTTTAACATTATACGCGGCGAGCCGTGCGTCTTGCAGATCATTTTTGCCATGCTCAAGGAAAGCGGCGCAAGTCCGTAGCCGCGATACTGTTCGTCGATCAACACGCCGTAGGCCGGATCGGCGTAGCCCGCATCCCAACCGCGCAACATGAAGAAGCCGATAAGCGCGCCGCCCCAAAACATGCCCATGTAAACGTCATGCCGAAGCTCACTTAAAATGGCGGCGATAACCGCCTCGTCGAAGTTGAACGGATGGAAGAAGTGCGCGTAAACACCGCGTTGCGCCTGAAACAATGCTGACAGCGCGGGGGCGTCGGCGGGTTCAAGCGAGCGGATTGACAACTGCCCGTCCATCATCTTGGTTGCTCTTTCTGTAAATACCGGACGAATGCGCCGCAACGATAATACAACCGTTGAAGTGCTGGGTAATTAATAAAGTCAGTCTTTAATTTTCTTGGAAAATCAGCGTGCGAGAAACGTAACAAGAATTAATAATCAGTGTTACGGTTCGTTATTTTCTTGACCGCGATCTTATCTATCGGATATGCTGCCACAAAAGTTACTGGATAGTTGTCACCGGAACTGGAAGAACTAAATCCGATTACAAGTTTGCTCCGTAATTAATGTATAACGAAGTTTGCAGCATTTCACCCGCGAACTTTCAGGCAGCACTTATTGCAAACCTCTTGGGCGCATCCCGCATTTCACAAATTCGGGCCCTGCTAGTTTAGCGTCAAAGCGCGAGTAATAGGTAAGGAAAATCAAGCGCCTCATGCGCTTCGGTTAAAAGCTAAATCAGGGCAGCTACACAAAGGGAAAAGGAAGGACACATGCGAAAACTCTCAACTGCTTCTCTTGCGATCTTGCTGATGCTCTCACTGCTGGCTATTGGGCCACTGAGCGTGTCCGTGCAAGCATCAAGCCACCGCGAGGCACCGTCAACCGCCGTCGATCCGATGGTTGACGCCACCGACGTATATGCGTTCGTCGATCCCGTCGATCCGACGCGCGTCACTTTAATTATGAATTTCATTCCGTTCCAAATACCGCAGGGCGGACCGAATTTCTACCAATTCGGTGACAGCGCTCTCTACGAGATGAGGATCGATAACAACGGCGACGCTGTGACGGACATTTCGATTCGATTCGATTTTCGGACAGAAGTGAGAAACACGGAGACTTTTCTCTACAATACCGGAGTGGTTACGTCACTCACCGACGCGGATTTGAACATCAGGCAGTTCTACGACGTAATAGTAGTCCGCAATCCCGGACAAGCGAACCAGACGTCGTCAACAATCGCCACGAATGTTCCGGTTGCGCCGTCCAACGTCGGAGTGCGCTCAATGCCGAATTACGAGACAGACCTTGCGATTCCGGCGATTCGTTCGTTTAACTCGGCAGTAGGCATGAATGATATAACCGTCTTCGCTGGGCAACGTGATGAAGGGTTCTTTGTTGATGTCGGTTCCATCTTCGATCTCGTGGGACTGCGCCCTTTCAACTCGGCTCATCTGATTCCGCGGATGGACACGCCCGGCGTGGATGGCACGGCGGGCTTCAACGTCAGCACGATTGCCATGCAAGTGCCGATTCGTGAACTGACATTCGACCGACAGCCGTTGACCGGCAACCCGAACGATCCGCGAGGGGTGATTAGTGTATATTCGGCGGTAACCCGTCCGGGTGTCATCACTTACGCCACGGATCGCAGCGGCGGCGTTGTTTTTTCGGGCCCTCAAGTGCAACTCTCGCGGCTCGGCAATCCGCTCGTTAATGAATTGTTTGTCG
>JACCYN010000318.1 GCA_013696465.1 Pyrinomonadaceae bacterium | reverse complement strand
TTTCGCGCGCGTGTTGCGTCTCGGCGAAGCTGAATTCTTTCTCGACACCGAAGCCGCCACGCGCGCCCCTGTGCTCGCCGCGCTCGAACGCTTCACGCTCGCCGGAGATTTCCGCGTGCGCGATGTTACAGAGGAGACCGCGCATCTTTCCCTACAGGGTGCGGGCGCGAAAAAGATCGTCAGCACAATTTTGAGCGAAGAAGCGGCGCAGGTTGAGCGAGAAAAAGTATTCGCCGCCGAATGGCAAGGCGCGAAGTTAACGGTGATTCGCGCGACGCACACGGGCGAAAACGGCTTCGACGTTTTTGTGAACTCAGTTCAAGCTTCGTCCCTGCAGCAAGCTTTCGTAGATGCAGGCGGCGTGCGTGTCGGCTCCGACGCACAGGAGACGCTGCGCATCGAAGCGGGCATCCCGCGCCACACAGCGGACATGGATGAGACGAACGTCGTGCTCGAAACAAATTTGGACGAAGCTGTGAGTTACACGAAAGGCTGCTACATCGGGCAAGAGATCATCGCGCGCATTCACTGGCGCGGTCATGTCGCGCGTCGTCTCGCGGGTTTGAGTTTCGACGACGCGAACGTGCAAGTCGCGGTCGGCGACAAGCTTCAAACCGTTGACGGCAAAGACGCGGGGCGCGTTACCTCAACAACATTCTCGCCCGTCTCAAACCGATTTATCGCGCTCGCCTACGTCCGTTATGCTTACCTTGAGTTGAATACTGAGTTGAAAGTTCAAACGGCGAACGGCGAACAGACGGCGCGCGTAACACCGTTGCCCTTCGTGCGCGGAAGTTGGTACGAGCAGAATTAAATTGACGGGCAAACTCCAATGAGCGAGCCGCAACCATCACACGACGACTCGGCTGCGCGCGATCTTGATCGCGCCGGAGCGAGTCTCGCCTACTCGATCATCCAAAATCTTCTCGAACACACGCGCGTTACTTCCGATCTCGTCGCTCTGATGGCGCAGGCTCTCGGCGAAGAAACGGCCGAAGCCCTCACGCGCACGCCATACTGGGCTGCCTATCTCGACAGCCGCCGCACGATGGAGCGCACGCGCCAAGAGATCGAAGAGTTTACGCAAGTAATGACTCGCCTTACCGCAGAGAACGCAACAAAGTCGGAATAATCACCCAAGCGGCGAATGTAATTTCAGAAAAGCGAAGGTTGCTTCACAAGCTCTTGCGGCTCGACCATTTGTTGTCCGAGAAGTCGCATGAGTTTGTTCGCGCTCGCGGGCGCGTGCCCCTCGTAGTAGTTGCTGAAACAAGCATGCACCGTCACATCACGCGCGGCGAGACGTTCAATTACTTCGCGCCATGAATTTAGATTTCCGTCTTGCGCGCGCTGCACAACGTCGAAGCGCGTGAGATCGCGTGCGCCCATAAAACGCACGCAGGCGAAGTCGGTCTTCATTCTCTCCGCCGCCTGCCACAGCTTCGCTCGCTCCAACCACGACCCTTCAACGAGCGCGAGCGACACGTCGCGCTCGTCGAGCAGATCAAGCGTATCGTCTTGCACCCATTCTGAATTGCGAAATTCGATGCTGAAACGTAAATCGGAAGGCAGGCGCGGCAAGAATTCTCGCAGAGCGCGCGTGTTCTCAGGCGTTACATCGAACTGCGGCGGCAGTTGGACGAGGATGAGGACGAGTCGTTCGCCGAAGAGCCGCGCGCGTTCGCAAAACTCTTCGAGCACCGGGAAGCTTTCACGCCGCAGGGCGTGCGTGTGCGTGATCTCTTGCGGCAGCTTAAGTGAAAAGGTGAACGCTGGCGGAGTGCGCCGCAGCCAATTCTCAACCGTCGCGGGCGCGGGCACGCCGTAGAAAGTGGAATCAACTTCGACCGTCCTGAAAAGGCGCGCGTAAAGTTCGAGCATCTCGGCGGGGCGCGTGCCTTGCGGGTAGAGACCCGCCCCCTCGCCCGGCTTGGCAATCCAATCCTTGTAGTTCCAACCCTGACAGCCGACTTGAACGGAATTCGTCATAAGCTTTTTCTAAACGCGACACACGATCAGTTGGACGATGCCGCGCAGGTGTTTATCAACGCGCTCAACCTGCAATCCCGCGCGTTGGGCTTCACGCGCAGTCTGTCGGTTAAAGTGATCATCAAAGAGCGGCACGGTGACGAGACTAAGCGCATCAAACACCTTTCCAAGCAATCCTTCAGGTCGCACGTGCTCTAGCAACACGACGCGCCCGCCGGGGCGCACCACGCGCCGCAGTTCAGCGAACGCCTGCGTAGGAGACACGACGGAACAAAACACGAGCGTCGCAAAAGCAGCGTCAAACGATGCATCGGCAAACGGCAACTGCTCGGCCTTGTTGCACACAAGATGCACCTGCGTGGGACGCTTCTTCTCCCTCGCTCGCTTCAACATCTCCCGACTCAATTCGCTCGCCGCGCCGCGCGCTTCATCACTGTAGTAAGCAAAGTTCGCCCCCGTTCCCGCGCCAACCTCTAAGATACGCCCTCCCATAGGTAACTCGGTCATCAACTTTGCACGCAAGCGCGCCAACAGCCATCCTTCTAGCGGACGCATCGCCCGATCATAGTGCGCCGCCAGACGATCATAGACCACCCGCGACTGCGATGTTGCTTGCGCGCCTTCTTTCAAACCACACCTCTGAATCTCTAAAATAATTCCCCCAAAATATTCACGGGCAAGCCGGATTACGAACTGCGGTATAATCTCTCATTAGGACTTATTATGCCGCAGAAGTGCGGCATAATATTAG
>JACCYN010000310.1 GCA_013696465.1 Pyrinomonadaceae bacterium | reverse complement strand
TAACGAAAGGAAAAGTCGAATGTCTCGTCTAAGTATACTAGCCTGCGCAGCCTTCGCGTGTATGATGTTGATGTCTCAAGCTATCAACGCCGAATCAATCACACTGACAATTGAGCCGCCTCCCCCGCCGCTGGGTGTGTTTGTTGGTTCTGAAGACGTCCCTAACCAAAGTGCGTTTCGGGCATCAAACCTGATCGGGGCGCTTCAAACGCGCCCCCCGGTCACGGTGGTGAGTGGACTCGACGCCTTCGGCGTGCGATCAGTCGTGACGATCACGAACAACACCGGAGCAATATTGGATTCGAGAAACCTGCGCGTTCTGTTTGAGACTTCCGACCCGCTGGTAGTGGTGGCCAGATCGCTTCTGAGTGAAAACAATTTCTTCGTCTTGCCGAACAACACGTCAATCTCGAACATCGTTCTCTTCAGTGTCGGGCTTACTTCGCTCGCCGTCCCCGGTCAAACTTACTCGTTGACAATTCAACTAATAGACATCACTACCGGGAATACAAGCAATCGCAGCAACCCCGACGCTCTGCAATTAATTGCGGCGCCCGCAGTAGTAACCTCTGTGCCTGAACCGACTACGATGGTGCTGCTCGGCACAGGTCTGGCGGGCGTTGTCGCTGCTGTCCGCAGACGGCGCGAAGCCAGCTAGCAGGGCAACGCGGCGAACAAAGTTGGCTAGTTCTTACCACGAGGAGACGGAAACTTCCGTCTCCTTTTTATTTCACCAATCGCGCCGCAGAGTTAGCTCTTTCTCCTAAAGTGTACCGTCGGGTGAACGCTTTATTTGATCCAAGGATAGACGTGCGCCAGCATCATTAAGCTGATCAGAAATATAAATTTGTTCTTCCTGACCTCAATGTTTTAAGTGTTTCTCACTCAAGTTCAACGCGGTCGCTGTATTGCGGCACGTCCACGCGCCAGCCGAAGCGTTCGGTGATGTGTTCGCGCATCGCTTCCGCCGCGTAGGGTTCGCCGTGTGTGACGAAGGTGCGGCGCGGCGTGCAATTTTGTTCTCTTAGTTTTCCCAGCCAATTCAGGATGTCGCGGTAATCGCCGTGCGCCGACATGCCGTTGATGCGCTCGACGTGGCAGCGCACGGGCAACCATTCCTTCATAACCTTCACGTGCGGCTCGCCCCCTAAAATTCTTCGCCCAATCGTGCCTTCGGCTTGGTAGCCGACGAAGAGCATCGTCGCGCGTTCGTCCGGCAAGACGCGCAGGGCGTGATGCAGCACGCGCCCGCCCGTCATCATGCCTGACGCGGAGATGATGATGCGCGCTCCCTTCTCTTCGTTGAGGCGTATTGATTCCTCGCGGTTGGAAGTCGTCACCATCGAGTGTGTGCGAAGCGGATGTTCCTTGCGCGCAAGCACCTCTTCGTATTCTTCGTCGTGCTCTTCGCGCCGCGAGTTGTATACTTGCGAGGCTTGCGCCGCCATCGGCGAGTCAACACGGACGGGAAGGACGGGGATGCGATTCTCGTCTTCGAGTTCGCGGATAAGGTAAATCATCTCTTGCGTGCGGCCGATGGCGAAGGACGGAACGAGGATCGCGCCCTTGCGTTCGTGCGCTTTGAGGATCACGCGCGCGAGTTGTTCTTTCACGTCAACCGCGCTGTGCAGGCGGTCGCCGTAAGTTGATTCGACAAGAAGATAATCACACGGCGGGGGCGCAGCGGGCGGGCGAATGATCGGCTGGTTGTCGCGTCCGAGATCGCCGGAAAACAGCACGCGGAATGTTTCGCGTCCTTCGTCAATCTCAAGCAGCACGTGGCTTGCGCCGAGGATGTGTCCGGCGACGCGGAAACTCGCACGGAAGCCCGGCGCGATTTCGATCACCTGCCCGTCGTTAGTCACCTGCTTGAGCAGTTGTAACGCGCGGCGCGCATCCTCTTCGGTGTAGAGCGGAAGGGCCGGATCGTGTGACGTTAGTTTTTTACGATTGCGATATTCCGCATCTTCTTCTTGCAAACGCGCCGCGTCGGGCAAGGAGATTTTCATCAAATCACTTGTGGCGCGCGAACAGTAAACCGATTTGTCGAATCCCTGCGCGACGATGCGCGGCAGATAGCCGATGTGATCAATGTGCGCGTGTGTGATGATCGCGGCGTCGAGAACTTTGGGATCGAACGGCGGGTCTTGCCAGTTGCGGTCGCGCAGTTCTTTCAAGCCCTGAAACAAACCGCAGTCAACGAGCACGCGCCCGTTCTTCGATTCGACGAGATACTTCGACCCCGTCACCGTCCCCACCGCGCCCCAGAATGAAATGCTCGCCATCCGGTTTCTCCTTTACCGTTTTAAGTGGCGGAGATTCTAACACGCGACGCAACGGAACTGACGAGGACTGAAAAGATCAGACACTGAGAAATGTGATTTTGAATCGCCGCGCTGTGGAATGGACTTAGAATTGGATGTTTCTCTACAGCAATACGGCATGGGAACCTACCAATCATCTTAACTGCTTCCCCGTAGCCTACCAGACGATAACAGGAGGGAATTGTCGCCCTCCTGTTACCCGTCCGTCTTGTCCAGATTCTAGAATCTTCGTCCAAATCTTAGACAAAAGATGCCGCCAAGTTTCGTTTACCGGGCTTTCCCGCGTGGCGCGAGTTTTGCAGTGTGACTGTTGTTCTTCCGTCCACACGCTCCCAAAACTGAAAGGAAACTCTCGCCATGAAAGCCCTCTCTCTTGCCCTCGCCGCCGTCTTGCTGTGTCAGTCAGCGTCTTTGGCGTTCGCCACACCTGCCCGCCAAACCAACCCGCAAGAAACTCTCGTCCGCCTCACTAACAAAGAGGTGATGGAGATGGTCAGATCGGGACTGAGCGCCGATGTCATCGTCGCCAAGATCAAACGTTCACGCTGCAACTTCGACACTTTCCCCGGCGTCCTCGCCGAAATGAAACGCAACGGCGTGCCCGAAGCCGTGATCCTCGCAATGATCGAAGCTCCCTATGGCGCTCCGAGTCAAACCACAACACCGACACGGACAGATACGCCTTCACGGTCGGAGAGTTCTGAAACGAGTACAACAGACGAAACTAACCGCGTTCCGACCAGACAGCGTTACGTTCCGCAGTCTGATCCGCGAATGCGCTCCGGCTCCCGCGTTTACATCGTTCCGATGGAAGGCAATTTACATGGTTTTATCGCCGCCGAGATAATGAAAAAGAAACTGCCTGTCACAATCGTTACTGAAGAAGCAACCGCAGATTTTATTATTGTAGGCTCATCCCTGAAAGGTGATAACAGATGGTATCACTCCGCATTTGGCACTGGACAAGATAAGAACGAAGGCAATATACAAGTTGTTAGTGTTGCTAACCGTTCTGTCATTTGGGCGGGTGAAGCAGGAGATCGTTCCCTGTGGTGGGGGACGCTAGCACGTGGCGGTCAACGAAAAATCGCCGGACGCTTAGTAAGCAAACTAAAAAGTGATTTGTTCTAAAATCTTGCAAAATCAATTCTTTGCAATCTAGGCGCGATTCGAGAACTGACGGAACAGTTGAAAACGGGGGCTTGAAAGATACGTAAAACTCACGGTTTGGCTTATGCGTTGTTTATGTTGGCTGTGATGGGCTGTGTGGCTTCCACGTCATGGCCGACGGAACCGGCCGCCGTTACCACCTCCGATGGTGTGAAGTCCGAAAAGGGCGAACAGGCTTCCGGTGTTTTCGTTAGTATACCTAGCGTCGTCGGCTTATCCGCCAAAGATATGGATAAAAAGCTTGGTAAGCCTACGTATATAACGAAGATCACGCGATACCCCGAACAGATGCCCGGCGAGTTTCGCACTTATAAAATACAGGATAAGGATGACGCACTAATGATTCGCTTTTACCGCAACAGGGCGATCAAGTTTACCTTCTCACTCCCCTCTTCTTTCGACACGCCGGAGCGGGCTTTGTTGTCTACGGGGATAGACGTTCAAGGCGCGCCGCCCGATACCACAGCGCCTCTCGCAAGGCGGTGGAAGGAAAGAGTTTTTAACGGAGTTGCCTTTGTTGACGTTGCTGCGATAAAAGACTTTCAGAACACGAGTAAATACGACATGGTACAAGCTGAGATCAGATAATCGTCTGCTGCTGATGCAATGCTGAAAGTAAATAACCATGCGCCGGAGACGCAAAACCAAAAACAATTCATTGCTTGGGTGTTTAGTCCTGATAACGCTACTTGTAGGCGGCGTTATCACAGGGGTTCAATCCCTGCTCGGCATTAAGCCCGCGCCGACAAACACCACAGCCCCTGTGTCCACTGCTTTACCAAGCCCTTCGCAGCCGCAAGCCTACCCCTCGCCTCTCACTACTGACACACGAACAGACACAGATTCGTATAACGGCACAGATCGAGTTCATGTGCGGGGCTACTACCGTAAAGACGGAACCTACGTGCGACCGCACACCAGACGCAGACGGCGATGACTAACCCTAAACTCTGTGGCTCACACGCTTGATCGCTAACCCGGTCAGGCGTTTTCTCTTCATAAAAATTATTTTCATCAAAACTATAAAGTAGTGTCTTGAGTTAAGCGTAGTTATGTCAGAAACTGCGCGGCATGATCTTTACCCTGCCGCGCCAGTGGCGAGCGGTTTGATGCGTGCATACTCTGTTTTCTTAGCCTCCAGAGCGTCCCATATATCAACATCCTGCTGTAGCCTTAGCCACAGATCGGGCGAAGTGTTCAAGGCGCGCGCCAACCTGTGCGCCATGTCAACTGTGACGGGCGAGCGTCCGCACAGAATTTCGTTCACGGTCTTACGCGCGACTCCGAGTCGCTCCGCAAACTCACCTTGCGTTAGCCCCGTCTCTGGCAGCACGTCTTCGCGTAAGATTTCGCCCGGATGCGTCGGGCGTCTTTTCCTGTTGTTCAACATTAGTGGTAATCCTCCAAATCTACGTCATGGGCGTCTCCGTTTTGAAACTTGAAAGTTAATCGCCAATTACCGCTCACCGTCACGCTGTACGTGCCTCTGCGGTCGCCCCTCAACTCGTGAAATCGGTAGCCGGGCAAGTTCATATCTTGCGCGACCAGCGCGGCGTTCAGAACGTCCATCTGCCTGATGAGCCGCTTTTGTAAGTCCGCCGCGACGCCGCGCGATTTACCCGTTTCAAATAGCCGTCTCAGACCTTTGTGCGCGAATGACTTGATCATCTCGACCGAAAGAGATTGTAACCTAAAAGGTTACAGGCATCAAGAGAATTGTTTAATGCGTGTCAGACATTGAGTGTGTTGTGCCTTGTGCAGCGCGGTTGCTTTGTTCTGTTGGGCAAAAGCTAGGGGCGCGAACGTCTTTTGCGTGAGGGTTCTTTCTAAACGCGAATTTTTATTTGTTCTACGACCCTTAGTTTTGAGTTATGATTTTAAGAAATTTACAGGCGAAGTTCCCTGAAGTTAGTGTCGCCTTGTCGAATCAACGGAAAAGGAGAAAAAGAACGATGAGTTTCTCGCGGCTTCACCCGCACCGCCTAGCCGCAACAATCTTCGCGTTTGCGCTGTCGCTTACGCCCTTTACTACCACCGCCGTCGCGCAGCAAGGACAGAATCGGGAGAGGGCGGAAGCTCCGTCAATCACTTCCACGGTGTCGTCGCTCGTTTCGCTCGGCGCAAACGTTTTATCACCGGCCGCGCGCACGGTGCAGAGCGATCCGTATTATCAGTTTCGCAACCAGCGTTACACGAACGAAGGTTTGATCAGCGAGCGTGACGAGATCGCGCTCGGCAATCAACTGCATGTCGAGTTACAAAAGAAATACCGGATGACGAACGAAGGTCAGGGGCGCGCCAACACCGTCGGGCAGCGTGTCGCGCGCGCCAGCCAGCGCCCCAATATCCCGTATCGTTTTCACGTCGTGCAGAGCAATGATATCAACGCCTTCTCGATTCCCGGCGGACACATTTATGTAACGGCCGGGTTGATGAAATTCGCCGACGACGGCGAATTGGCGAGCGTGCTGTCGCACGAAGTGGGGCACGTTGTCGCGCGCCACAGTTTGAAGACGCTGCAAGCTTCGCAGTTCTTAGGCGGCATCGCCGATCTGCTCGGCTCAATCGCCGGGATCGCGGGCGAAGGGGCGGGGCAACTCGGCACGGCCGCCGCGCGCATCGTGGCGAGCGGCGTGCTTGCGACGCACAACCGCGAGGAGGAGCGCGAAGCCGATTACCTCGGCGTGCGCTCGATGCCGCGCGCGGGCTACAACCCAGAGGGCATGGTCACAATGTTTCAGAAGCTCTACCAAGTCAGCCAGAAGAACCACGATCTCTTAGGCTCGCTCTTTAACGATCACCCGGACGTGGAGGAGCGCATCCTCAACACGCGCTACGAGGTCAACCGGATGAACAACCAACCACGCTCGCGCAGGCGTAGGTAGGACAAGCGGCGCGGGGGATTCAGCACGCTTGAGATTGTTTGTCTCAGCCGCCTGCGCGAAACAGCTTAGGTGCAAAAACCGGATGCGCATTATCTTTCAAAAGCGCATCCGGTTCTCTGTGTTTAAGCTTAACGCTTTCGTTAAGTTTGATTTCTTTCGTACCGCCTTATGCGGCTTGCGCTTGGGAGACGACCTTTTCGGCGGCGTCCTTCATTCCATTGGCGACCGTGAAGTTCATGCCCGATTCGCGCAACACGCGCTGCCCCTCTTCGACGTTCGTGCCTTCGAGTCGCACCACGATAGGGACTTTGACGCCGATGTTCTGCGCCGCGCCGACCACGCCGCGCGCCACCATGTCGCAGCGCACGATGCCGCCGAAGATGTTAATTAACACGGCGCGCACATTCTGATCGGCAAGCAAAATTTTGAACGCCGCTTCGACCCTTTCTTGCGACGCGCCGCCGCCCACGTCCAAGAAGTTAGCCGGTTCGCCGCCTGCGAGTTTGATGATGTCCATCGTCGCCATCGCAAGGCCAGCGCCGTTGACCATGCAGGCGATGTTGCCGTCGAGCTTGATGTAGTTGAGATCAAACTTCGAGGCTTCGATCTCCAAAGGCTCCTCTTCGTTAAGGTCGCGTAAGTTCAGAAACTCTTTGTGGCGAAACATCGCGTTGTCGTCGAAGTTCACCTTCGCATCGAGCGCGATCAGGCGTTTGTCTTTCGTCAGCAGAAACGGATTGATCTCCAAGAGTGACGCATCCATCCCCTCGTTCGCCTTGTAGAGAGCGAGCATGAATTTCGCGGCTTCACCCACGAGTTCTGCCGGGAGTCCCAGCCCGAAGGCGAGTTTGCGCGCTTGGAAACTTCGGAATCCGACAGCCGGATCAATCGTCTCCTTCATAATCTTCTCCGGCGTGTGCTCCGCCACTTCTTCGATGTCCATGCCGCCCGCCGACGAAGCCATGAAGACGAATCTGCCCGTCGTCCGGTCGAGCACGATGCCGAGATAAAATTCTTTGTCAATCGGCAATCCCTCTTCGATCAGCAGCACGCGCACTTCCCTGCCTTCCGGCCCCGTCTGGTGCGTCACCAACTTCATGCCGAGCATCGCGCGCGCGATCTCCCGCGCTTCGTCGGCTGACTTGGCGATCTTCACCCCGCCGCCCTTGCCGCGCCCGCCCGCGTGAATCTGCGCTTTAACGACAACCACATCAGTGCCGAGTTCCTTTGCCGCGTGGTAAGCTTCTTCGGGCGAACGCGCGACTATACCGCGCGGCACCGGAACGCCGTACTTGCGCAACAACTCTTTGCCTTGATACTCGTGTATTTTCATCTTTTCCCTCGCGCCTCAAAGCGCATTTGATAGTATTAGAGCTTCTTAATTCGCGGAAGCGACGAGTTTATCTGCACGCGCGGCGTTGCCGCAAGTTTTGAGCGTGGAAAGAATCTGCGCTTGCTGTCCGCAAACAAACGCAAGATATTCTTCAGGAGCTTTTATTTTATGAGCGAAATAACCGTAACCTCGATCAAGAATTTTCAGAACGAAGTTCGCTACGACGAGAATCAAAGTTTCACAATTGACGAACCCGTGAACGTCGGGGGCGACGGCACAGGCCCCGACCCCTACACGCTGCTGCTCGCCGCGCTCGGCGGTTGCATTTCGATGACCGTCACGATGTATGCCAAACGCAAAGGCTGGCCGGTCTCGCGCGTCACAGTGCGCTTAAGTCACGAGCGTGTTCACGCTGAAGATTGCGCCGAATGCGAACATACAACAGACGGCTTCGCGCTCCGCATTAAGCGCGCGGTACACATCGAGGGCGAACTAACACAAGAACAAGAGGTGCGCTTGCACGAGATCGCGCTCAAATGTCCGTTGCATCGCACGCTAGCTTCGGAAATTGTTTTTGCAGAGATGAAAGATTAATTTTGAAGGCATCGGCAAAGGGCTTTCAACTTTTGTAGTTGAAAGCCCTTTCGTATCGGGACGCCGAGATTCGAACTCGGGGCCTCACCCACCCCAAGGGTGCGCGCTACCGGGCTGCGCCACGTCCCGTCAATGTTTCTTTAGTATCGCCGGAAAAGAGATTTTGTCAAATTCACAAGAACTTCAAGATGGCGAGATGTAAGTTAAGTAACGAATGATTCGCGCGGTCATTTACGGACGCTGTTGGGGCGGTTCGAGCAACACGAGCAGTTCGTGTAGTTGATCTTTGAGGCGTTGCATGGCGATGCGCTGCGCGTTGGTCGGCACGGCGTTCATCGTTGAGGAGGGAACGACTTCGTTCGTTTCACTTGTTCTCGAAGTCGGTGCCGGAAGCGTCGTCGTCGTTAAAGTCTGCGACTGCGTGGGCGGCGTGGCGGCCGCTGGCGGCGGAGCGGCTTGTGGAATCGTCTCTTGCGCGATCTGCCCGGCGCTCATCTCCGGCGTGACGACTTTGAGTTTGCTCGCGCCGCGCAAATCGCTTTGAAGTTTCTTTTTCGCCCCCGCAATCGTGTACTGCTCGTCGTAGAGCAACTCCTTGATGCGCAAAACCATCTCTACGTCGCGGCGGCGGTAGGTGCGCTGCCCGGCGCGATTCTTTTGCGGCGCGAGCATCGGGAACTCCGATTCCCAGTAGCGGAGGACGTGCGCTTGAATCCCTGTGATGTCGCACACTTCGCCGATCTTGAAAAAGATTTTTTCGGGGATGGAGACGGCCGCTTGGTTCATAGTAGTTTCACGTCGAAGCCACAGCCTGAGTTTGATGTGATTGCTTATACATCAACCGTTGCCGAGAAAGCCGCTCGAACTCAACCTGCATGTTACTTGCCCTTAACTTCATGTGTCAATAGTTTCTTCGAGTTAACCATACTTAAATCCAAAAACGACGCTCAAACGATTCTTTCTCTTTATCTGCCGCGTTAAACTCCGGTGTTCAATGGACGCCGCGCGAAACACGGAGTTATAATTCTTCATCTCTCAAACGCAGTTCTTAACGTAAGATTTCTTTGGAGGTTTGCCAAAGCAACCGTGTCAACGTCTTCAACCGCTTTCCGCCTCGCCGCGCGTCTCGATGAAGTCGGATTTTCCGACATCGTCAAGATTCGCAATAAGATCATGGACTTGCGCGCCGGGGGCGCAACCGTTTATCAATTCGAGGGCGGCGAACCTTTCCCGCACACGCCCGACCACATCAAAGATGCGATGAAGCGCGCGCTCGACGAAAACCGCACGCGCTACGCTCCGTCCTCCGGCATCAACGAACTCTGCGCCGCGCTTGCCGAAAAGGTGAAGGGACGAAACAACATTCCGGCGACGCCGAAAGACGTGATCGTTTTGAACGGCGGGATGCAAGGACTCTTCGGCGCGTTTCAATCCGTCGTCAACCGCGGCGAAGAGGTGCTGCTTTTCTCACCCTACTGGACGCCGATCAAGGATTTGATCGCCAACTGCGAAGCCGCGCCTGTGCTCGTTCCGACGGAGGAAGCGCGCCGCGACGGATTCGCCGAAACCCTTGCGCGTTACGTCACTGATCGCACCCGCGCGATTTACTACAACACGCCGCAGAACCCGACGGGCGTGGTTTTCACCCGCGCTGAAGCCGAGCAGGTCGCGCGCTTCGCGCAGGAACGCGATCTTATCATCGTCGCCGACGAAGCTTACGAAGATTTAATCTACGACGACGAACACGTCTCCATTGCTTCGCTCGCAGGAATGTACGAGCGAACGATCACGTCCTTCACACTTTCAAAATCCTATTCGATGACCGGCTGGCGCATCGGCTATGCTGTCGCCTCAGAGCCTTGGATGACCGGACTCAAGAAAACTACGCTTTACTCGACGAACGGCGTTTCGACTCCCTCGCAATACGCTGCCTTAGCTGCGCTCTCAACTCCTTCAGAGTTTTACGAAGAGATGCGCCGCGCTTACCGCGAGCGGCGCGACCTCCTGATCAGCGGCTTGAACGAATTGGGATTGAAGTGTGAGCCGCCTGCCGGAGCTTTTTACGCTTTCCCCGATGTCTCATCCATTGATCGGGACAGTCGCCGCGCCGCCGACGTGTTGCTCGAAAGGGCGCAAGTGGCGACCGTGCCCGGCATCGTCTTCGGCGAACACGGCGAAGGTCATTTGCGTTTTTCCTTTTCCACCTCAATCGAAACCATCGAAGCCGGACTTGATTCGATGCGCCGCAAACTTTGAGTCAAATCGAAAATCAATGCGCGGCGAATTCGACTTCATAGAGAGCATTCGGCGGCAGGTTGCAAGAAGCGAAAAATCAAAGGGCGTCTCGCTCGGCATCGGCGACGACGCCGCCGTGTTCAACTCGAAGAATCTCGATCTCGTCATCACAACCGATCTGCTCGTCGAAGAAATAGACTTTCGACTCGATTGGACGACGCCGCGTTTTCTCGGACACAGAGCTTTGGCCGTTTCCCTCTCCGACATCGCCGCGATGGGCGCGCGCCCGCGCTACGCGCTGCTCTCGATTGGCGTTCCGCAAAAAGTCTGGAAGACAAAGTTCGTTGATGAGTTTTATAAAGGCTTCTTTCGCCTCGCACGAGAGCACCATGTCGCTTTGATCGGCGGCGACACCTCGCGCACGCCCGACCGCGTTGTTATTGATTCAATCGTAATCGGTGAAGCGAAACGCAAGCGGGTCGTGCGGCGTTCGGGAGCGAAAGCGGGCGATCTGATTTTCGTGACCGGCGCACTCGGCGGCGCGGCGGCAGGTTTAGGTTTGCTGCGAAGTAGAGCGAAGACGAAAAAAACAAAACGAAATTCAAGGACGACCGACCGAGAAAAGCTTTTGCGGCGTCATCTGCTGCCCGCGCCGCGCGTAGTATGGGGGCGACTGCTCGGCGAAAAAACTTTAGCAACGGCGATGATTGATTTAAGCGACGGGCTTTCGTCCGACCTCGCACACCTGTGCCGCGCAAGCAGGGTTGGAGCAAGGATCGATTCATCCGTTATTCCAATTGATTCGTCCCTCAATGAAGCGCGTGCAACGGAATTAGATGCGCTTGATTCGGCTTTGCACGGCGGCGAAGATTACGAACTACTCTTTACCGTCCGCCCGCGAAAACGCAACCTCATTCCCCTAGACTTAGGCGGCGTGCCTGCAACCTTAATCGGCGAAATCACTTCCTCAAAGAACATCGAGATCGTCAGCAACGGGCGCGCGCGTGAGCTTAAGCCCGAAGGGTTTCAACATTTCCGGCGCGCGTAATTAAACAAGAACCGGCACACACCTTTAATCGTCTTCTCGTTTGACTCATCACCCGTCCTTGCCTAGACTCATTTTGAATTCATCATCTGTTGAAATCGCTCTTAAGAAGAGAAATGCTGAAACTTTACAACACTCTCTCCAATCGACTCGAAGAGTTCAAACCCTTGATTGACGGCGAAGTGCGGATGTATCTTTGCGGCCCGACCGTCTGGGACTTCGCGCACGTCGGCAACTTCCGCGCCAATGTTTTCGCCGACGTTCTGCGCCGTCATCTGAAGTTCAAAGGCTTCAAGGTTACGCATGTGATGAATATCACGGACGTTGACGACCGCATCATCACACGTGCCGCCGAGCGCGGGCAGACGATTGACGAATACACCGCGCCATACATTGAAGCCTTCTGGCAGGACTTCGACGCCATCGGCTGCGAACGCCCTGAAATCGCGCCGCGCGCCACGCAACACATTTCAGAGATGGTCACGCTCATCGAACAACTCCGTGAGCGTGGTCACGCTTACGATTCCGACGGCTCGTTTTACTACCGCATCAATTCCTTTCCCCGCTACGGACAACTCTCGAAGATCAACCTTGCAGGTAACATCGCGGGCGCGAGCGAACGCATTGACACTGACCGCTACGAAAAGGAAGACGCGCGCGACTTCGCGCTCTGGAAGGAAGTTGAAAGCGAAACGGAGACGGGCTGGGACGCTCGCTTAGGGCGCGGTCGCCCCGGCTGGCACATCGAGTGTTCGGCGATGGCGATGAAGTATCTCGGCACAAGCTTCGACATTCACGCGGGCGGTATTGATCTCGCCTTCCCGCATCACGAAAACGAGATCGCCCAATCCGAAGGCGCGACCGGAGAAAAGTTTGTGCGCTACTGGCTGCACAACGAGCACTTGAAGATCGAAGGCGAAACGATGTCGAAGTCGAAGGGCAACTACTACACCTTCCGCGATCTCGTCGCGCAGGGCTATGCGCCCGTCGCCATCCGTTATCTGTTGTTGAGCGTGCCGTATCGCAAGCAACTTAATTTTACTTTCGAGGCGCTGCGTGGCGCGGAGAAGGCGGTCGAGAGTTTGCGTAATTTCTCCGCGCGCCTGACCGAAGCGCGTTGCGAATCGGGAGTCAACGAGGAGTTGCGCGCGCGAACCGCGCGGCTCGCACAAGAATTTGAAGACGGTCTGGACGACGACTTGAACACATCGGTCGCGCTCGCCGCACTTCACAATCTCCGCAGCGAAACCAACACTGCAATTGACGACTGCTCGCTGCGCGCAGAGAACAAACGTGAGATCGAAGAGCTAATCAAGAAGTTTGATTCTGTTTTTAACGTCTTCGGGCACACCGAACGCGAGATGCTCGAAGCGGAAGTGCAACGCTTAATTGACGAACGACAGGAGGCGCGCCGCCGCCGCGATTGGGCGCGCGCCGACGAGATACGCGACGAACTCGCCGCTCGCTGCATCATCCTCGAAGACACGCGCGACGGCGTGCGCTGGAAGCGGGGTTGACCTCAATGTTATCATCCCCTGCGCAGAGTTAATTTAATCACCCCACTAAGCAGGAATTATTCGATGAAGCAAATCCCCCTTCTGATCGTTTTAGCTCTCGCCGCGTCGCTCTGTAAATTCACGGGGCGCGTTGGCAACGGCAATAACAACAACGACAACGTCGCCGTCACGAACAGCAACGAAGCGAACACAAACAGTTCGCCAACGACCGATGACTCGCCCGTCGCGGAGAACACTCCCACTGACACTCCGACGCCGCAGGCTGGCGCGGGCGAAGCGGGTGGAGTTGAACAGGGCGAAGTCGAAGAAGCGTTGCTCAGTATCAAACGCCAATGGACGGAAGCGATCATCAACGGCGATGTTGCGGCAAACGAGCGCATCCTCGCCAACGAGTTCGTCAACACCGACCCGCAGGGGCAAACCGTAGACAGAGCGACGTTCATTCAGGCGCTCGGACAACCCGCTCCCGGCGCGACCTACACGATTGACGAGCCGCGTTTGATCAACTACAGCACGACCTCGGCGATCATGACTTACCTGGTTGCGATCAAGCACCAACGTCGCACCGAGCGCTGGCGTGACACCGACACCTTCGTGAAGCGCGACGGTCGCTGGCAAATCGTTTCATCCGCGTCGTCTCCGGCAACGGGTGGCGCAAGGCGCAGAAGTTAAGCTGCGGCGTGATGAGAAAGCATAAAGTATTATTTTGGTCGTACATCATTATCGCGCTTCTTAATTTTGCGCTGGTCGTTCTAAAAGTTATTACTAATCGCACGCAACCTGTGTGGGGCATAATCTTTAATGTTTTCATCGGAACAATGTTTCTCTTACTTGCCTTTTCATTAGCGAAAAAGAATCGTAGCGAAAGCTAACATTATGTTTCACTGTAACGTCCCGCATCTTCGGCCGCTCGACATCCGCGCTCACATCTTCGCCGGTTAGCAATTCTCCGTCTTTATCTCTTCGTCATTTTTAATCACACTAAACAACGTCCGCCTCGCCCTCTAGTAGAAGGAGAAAGTGTCATGTCCACAGTCGCACCCGCGAAGAAACCGCAAATCAATACCGCGCTGCCCGGCCCCCTTGGGCAGAAGATCGTCGAAGCCGACGCGCAATTCGTCACGCCCTCTTACCCGCGCCCGTCTTTCAAACTCGTCGCAGAACAAGCTGAAGGCGTGTGGGTCACAGACGTTGACGGCAATATATTTCTCGATTGCAACGCCGGAGTTGCTGTCTGCTCGACCGGACACTGCCACCCGGAAATCGTCCGCGCCATCCAAGAGCAAACCGCGAAACTCATACATATGTGCGGAACCGATTACTATTACCGACACATGCCCGCTCTCGCGCGCAAGCTCGACGAGATCGTGCCGATCAAAAGTCCGACGCGCACGCACTTCGCCAACAGCGGCACGGAGGCAATCGAAACTGCGCTTAAACTTGCGATGCACGCCACAGGGCGCGAGAAGTTCATCGCCTTCTTCAACAGCTTTCACGGGCGCACGCTCGGCTCCTTGTCTCTCACTTCGTCGCGCATCGCGCAACGTCGCGGCTTCCGTCGCCAAGCTTTGGACGTTACCCACGTGCCTTACGCTTACTGTCTGCGCTGCCCGTTCAATCTCGGCAAATGTGGTGACGGTTCATGTTGTCTGGGCAGCATTGATTGGATTGAGAATCGCCTTTTCAAAACAACTCTGCCGCCGGAGGAGTGCGCCGGAATCGTCGTCGAGTGCGTGCAGGGCGAGGGCGGCTACGTGCCCGCGCCGAAGGAATTCTTGCAGGGCTTGCGTCGCATCTGTGACGAGCACGGGATTATGTTGATCGTTGACGAAGTGCAATCGGGGATGGGGCGCACGGGCAAGATGTTCGCGTGCGAGCACTACGATTTGGAGCCAGACATCATCACCATCGCTAAAGGCATCGGTTCGGGCTTGCCCATCGGCGCGTGCGTCGCGCGGGCAGATTTGATGGATTGGAAACCGGGCGCGCACGCCTCAACCTTCGGCGGCAACCCCGTCTGCATCGCCGCCGCGCTCAAAACGATTGAACTGCTCGAACGCGAACTCGTGCAGAACAGCGCAGAGGTTGGCGCTTATCTGCAAGAGGGTTTACGCAAACTGATGCAGAAGCACGACTGCATCGGCGACGTGCGCGGGTTAGGGATGATGATCGGCGTGGAGTTTGTCGAAAGCAAGAGTTCGATGAAACCCGCGCCGGAGTTACGCGATAAAATCGAATATAACTGTTTCGAGCGCGGTTTAATCCTTCTCGGCGCGGGCGCGAATACCATTCGTTGGTCGCCGCCGCTCGTCCTCACGCGCGAGAATGTTGATGTCGCGCTGGAGATTTTCGACGATGTAATCACAGCCAGCAACAAGTAAGCAGCAAGCGGTGAGCGAGCGGTAGGCGGCGAAAGGCTTTTTCTTTCTGCGGCTTACTGCTCGCTTCTTCCTTTCGGCGCGCCGGGAGAATTAGTAGCGGCGACGGCTTCCAACTTCCCCGTTCCCATGAAACCATCGGCGACGTTCGACGGTTGCGATTGCAACATAATCATCAACTTGTCGTTTGGATTAAATTGAATTGTTGCTCGAAGCGGGCTCCGCGGGTAATCAACCAAACTTCCCGCGTCCACATTAGCGAGCGCAAACCCTTTTTGCTCGCCCGCCGCTCTCGTTCCGCTCTCCGAAGACACATCGCTTGCAACCCCTGACGCAATCGTTTTCAACTCACGCGCTTTGCCCTCGCCCGTGCTTCTCAAAGCGAATTCAACGGTTGTTATCTTTCCGAGCTTCCCCACCCGCAAAGTTCCGCCCAGCCCATACTGCTCGCTGCGCCCCGCGATTCCGCCCGACATCGTAAACTCGCCCGCCGTGACTTTGAAAAGTCGCATCCCGGCGGTGAAAGCGTCTGACGCACTCACCTCAAGTCGTCCGCCTTCGCCCACCGGCAGAGCGACGATCTTAAACGGCGACGTGATCACTTGCGTGACGATCCCGCCCTTCGCCGGGGCGGAAGCCGTGACGCTCACGCTGCCGCCTTCCGCCCGCCGAACATTGACGCTGTAGCCGCCCGTGTTCCTCTCGCCGAGAAACGCCGCGATCACCGCGTTCGTCTTGAAGAACTCGGCTGTCTGTTCCGGCAGATTTGCATCGAGCGCGCGCAGTTCGCGGTAAGTCTCCGCATCGCGCGCGACGACGACGCCCCCCCCTTCGATTGAACTATGATTGCCGCCCGACAACACTTTGAATTCAGTTCCCATGTTTTGGTTACCCGCACGCTCCGGCGTCGGACTCGCTGCCGCGACGTTTCCGTTTTCGTTGAAAGGTCTTTCACCTTTTTTGTTATCGTCACCGCTATTACTGTTGTTGCCGCACGAGCCTAAAGGTGCGACATCGAAAGCAAGTAACAATGCGAAGAGGGCAATACTTGGCTTCAACATGATGATTAAGCTCCTTGATGAAAACTGTAATGTT
>JACCYN010000277.1 GCA_013696465.1 Pyrinomonadaceae bacterium | reverse complement strand
GTGTCGGCGTCGGCAGCGTCGAACCGACTGTCACGGTTTGGCTGCGCGCAACATCGGTGTAGCCGTCATCGAGCAGGTAGCGGAACTCATACTGACCAACTTCCGACGGCGCACTCAAGGTGAAGGTGCCGGAGGTCGCCCCTCCCGTATACTGCCACCACAGGAAATCGCCATTGCCCGTCCCTACTCTGTAGAGACCGACCCAATCGGTTGCGGCGCGTCCCGGCGGAGCCGCCCAACTCACGTTTAATGTGCCTCCCGGTGCGACTGTGCTCGGACTCGCCGTCAGGCTGTAGTCTTGAGATTGTGCCCGGACCAAAGTATAGCCCGGCATGACGACCGAGCTAATCAGCCCCGCAAGCAGTACCAGATAGAGCGAACGCCCGGTGCGTCGTTTTAAGTTCCGAACGGATGGCATTTAATCTTTCCTTCTTCGGCGAACTGCTGTGACTCAACTCGCAGGCGGCAGAAGCGCGAAACATATAAAGCGCAGAAAGCAACCTCTGACTTATTTAACAAAGTAAGGCCGGGACTTTATCCGTGAAGGACGTATCGCCACAGGGAACGGCTTGCGTATCCTGTTTCCTTGTAGCTGCTCATTTACGGAAAATCGAGTAAAAAAGATGTTGGTTGAAAGCTGACTCATACGAGGTACACGTCTGCATTCGTTTGGTCGAACCGCGAGATGATACGCCGACTGCGTGGAAGGGTCAACACTTTAGCCGCACGCCTCAACCTCTTACGACAAGAACGCGACTTAACCCGGTCGAAAGCGACGTCGCTACCTCGTCCGTCCTGCGCGCAGAAAGACGCGCGGCTTCTCGAAGCGCGTAACGTCTGCCGCGTCCGCAGCAGCCGAGTTGTCCGTCCGGTGCTGGTGGAACAAGCGGTAACTTCGCAAACAATAGTGTCCACGCCGCCCGGCGCGCTTGACCGAATTCGCCTTATGTTCGAGTGAGACAAGTTCCGTTTCAAAAACATCCTTGCAAACGGGCGAGGTGGGTTGTTAAAGTAATGTGACTGGGAAATTCCAGCGCGCAGAAAATGTTGTAAAGCCTCAAAGTTCTTAATCCTCATGAGTGTGCCGCGTCAGCGCCAAACCTTTTGCGGTTAGAACCCGTGCAGTCTGAATTAAACTCGCCTGAATACAAGCCGCGCCTTTCGCCCGCGCGCCGCAATTAACCTCAGCGACGATCAGTATTTCATTGAGAATGCGCTCCGAACATAATTATTTAAGAAAGGCAAATGCGAAGGCGGAACGAGTGTGCTTGCGAAACTCGCAGTGCTCTGTAGCGATGACGGGAGGATTGAAGTGAAAGGCATTATCTTAGCCGGGGGGCGCGGAAGCCGCTTGCATCCCTTGACGATTGGCGTGAGCAAACAACTGCTGCCGCTCTACGACAAGCCGATGATCTACTATCCGCTTTCGATGTTGATGCTCGCCGGAATACGTGACATTCTGCTGATCAGCACGCCGGAAGATTTGCCCGCTTTCCGCCGTCTGTTCGGCGACGGCCGTCAGTGGGGCATAAGTTTCTCTTACGCTGAACAGGAGGCGCCGCGCGGGTTGGCCGAAGCGTTTTTAATCGGGCGGGAATTTATCAACCGCGAGCCGGTCTGTTTGATCTTGGGCGACAATGTTTTCTTCGGGCAGGGTTTGCCTGATAAACTTCGCGCGGCGGCGAAACTCACGGAGGGCGCGTTGATCTTCGCTTACACGGTGCGCGACCCGCAGCGTTACGGCGTCGTTGAATTCGACGAGCGTGGGCGCGCCCTGAGTATCGAAGAGAAGCCTGAGCATCCGCGCTCGCATTTCGCCGTGCCCGGCCTCTATTTTTATGACGGCCGCGTGGCGGAGATGGCCGCCCGTTTGCGTCCGTCACCGCGCGGCGAGTTGGAGATCACCGATCTCAACAAACTGTATTTGTCCGAAGGGACGTTGTGCGTCGAAATTTTGCAGCGCGGCACGGCATGGTTGGACGCGGGCACGCACCAGTCGCTGTTGCAAGCGGCAAACTTCGTGCAGACGGTCGAAGATCGTCAAGGCTTGATGATCTCGTGTCCCGAAGAAATCGCTTACCGCATGAATTACATCGGGCGTGATGAATTGCATTCTTTAGCTGATGGCATGTCGGACAATGAATACCGAACCTACCTGCTCAACTTGCTCGACGAGGACGGCGGTTTAATTCTTTAAGTCGCGCGATAAACGTGCGCGACGCGATTCCAATTCCATTGATTCAGGACTGAAAAAAATGAAATTAAGCGTATTCGGACTCGGTTACGTCGGGTGTGTCTCGGCGGCGTGCTTCGCTAAAGTAAGGACACAGCGTGACGGGCGTTGATGTCAACCCGACAAAAGTGGAGATCATCAACACAGGCAAAAGCCCGATTGTCGAAGCGGGCATCGGCGAGTTGATAGGCGAGATGGTCGGCGCGGGGCGTCTGCGCGCGACGACGGATTCGGCGGAAGCGGTTAAAGATTCGGAAGTCTCATTAATTTGCGTCGGCACGCCGAGCAACGCGAACGGGAGCCTCGACCTCCGCTACGTCGAGCGCGTGTGTCAGGAGATCGGGGCGGCGTTGAAGGCGAAGCGCGAACGCCACACGGTGGTGATCCGCAGCACGATGCTGCCGGGCACAATTGAAAGCTTGGTCGTGCCAGCCCTTGAAGAATCTTCGGGCAAGAAAAGCGGACACGATTTCGGCGTGTGCATCAACCCGGAATTTTTGCGCGAAGGCACATCGCTTAAAGACTTTTACGCGCCGCCGTTCACGCTTATCGGCGCGGACGATGAAGACACGGCGCGCATCGTCGGGAGTTTGTATGAGAAAATTGACGCGCCCCTGTTTGTAACGAAAGCGAAGAGCGCCGAGATGGTTAAGTACGCCTGCAACTGTTTCCATGCGCTCAAGGTTTCATTCGCCAACGAGATCGGCAACATCTGCAAAGAGGTGGGCATTGACAGCCACGAGGTGATGGACGTTTTCTGCCAAGACACGAAGCTAAATCTCTCGCCCTACTACTTGAAGCCCGGCTTTGCCTTCGGCGGCTCGTGTCTACCGAAGGATTTGCGTGCGCTGCAATACAAAGCGAAGGAGTTGGATTTGGACG
>JACCYN010000286.1 GCA_013696465.1 Pyrinomonadaceae bacterium | reverse complement strand
ATCAACGCTTCGTGCGGCAGTTCTTGAATGTCGAGGCTCAAGTTCAGTTACCGAATTTCGCGCTAAACTTCAGGCGAATCTTCAAACGGCAGATCGGGTTGGCTCGGCTGGTTTTGCTTCACCGCGTAGAGGCGCAAGGCGATTGACAGAATAACGAACGCCACGCTCACCCACAAAAGCGCCCAGAAGATCGCCGGAATCCCCGTCGCATTGCGCATGTTCATCGCATCGGTCGTAACATTGGAAGCCGTCGAAAGAAACAGCACAGTCTTTAAGTCAAAGAGCGCATTCAAGACGCACTGCACGGCGAGAAAGCTCATCAGGAAACTCGCCACGCGCGGGCTGGCATAGCGTGCCGAGAAGACGAGTCCGAGCACAAGCAGCACGCCCGCGATGATGGTAAACGGATCGAAGAGCACGCCGTGAAGCAACGGGCTGAACAATCCGTAAGTAACCGTCAGCACAAGGATGAACGCGGCCGAGCCGATGAGCACGAAGCGCGCCGCAATCGAGCGCCTGATCAGCATTAACAGCAACGCGCCGTAAATCATTGCCCCGACGTAACCCGCGCTGGCGATGAAGAATTGCGAGATAAGCCCGCCCTGCGTCGTGTATGTCTCGCCGCTCGCGTCTAAATTCACGCTTAAGCTTTGCACGGTGTTGCCCGTCAAGAGCGCGGCGAAGGCGTGCCCGCCTTCGTGGATAAACGTCACGAAGATGCGGAACGGATAAGTCAAAACGTCCGCGAAGGGAATGAACCAGAGTGCAACAGCGAGCGCGGTGGCGAAAAGAAGCGTGCGAACTTGCGGGCGCGCATCACGGGCGATTTCCATCTTCATCTCAAATTCTCCAATCGGTAAAAACCAACCGTCTATCGTTCGATGCACTCATTGTACGACGAAGCGCGGAAAAGAAACAACGAATAACACAAGAGGATTGATTCAAGCCTGAATTAGGTCGCCGCGTACAACCTTGCAAGAGCTAAGTCTCACGGATGAAAGCAACACTATTCACAGTTATCTCGAATGCCTTGTTTGGCATCAATGAAATCACAAAACTGTTTCACCACGACGAATTTCTTCGAGCCGCTTCATTTGAACTACATATTTCTGTGCGGTTTCCGATTGAAATAATTCTCGCGTCTCCGTTTCATCGGCTCTCACGGGTTCTAATGCCAAGTCCATATATTCAAAGCGTCGCGGGTCTTTCCTAACTTTGCGGTAAACTAGTCGCAATCGCAAGTAGAGCGAAACCCACAGGAATTGTTTCCAGATCATCGCTGCGTAATATTTCGGATAAAACAACAGAGGGTTTTCAAGCGGCAATCCCGAACGCCGGTTGCGGCGGAATTTCAGACGCAAGAATCCGCCTTCGAGCGGATGAATACGTTCGATGCCGATACAGCCTTTGAACCACGTGATAAAAAACATCGTCTTGCCCGGACTTGTCCCCGTAGCGATGGCGCGGCGCAGGACGGTTTCAATGTGTTCGTCGGTGTAATAAGTTTCCCAAGCCGAATGATAAGCCTGCTCCCATTCTTCTTTTGACATCGCGGGATGCGCGGTAACGGCGTGGTTAAGATCGTATTTGTTCAAATCCGCGTCCATCGCTATGCCTGCTTGATGAAGGCGGCGATGGTCTTCCGAACCCGGCAGAGGCGTTAAATAGAAAAATTCGAGAAGGTCAACCGGCAACTCTTTTTTGATGATTTCAATGTCGTGGATGATTGATTCGGGCGTGTCGTTAGGAAAGCCTAAAATGTAACCGCAATAAGTAACGATGCCGACCTTCTTCCACTCAAGCAGCATCTGGCGGTAATCAGTGATTTTGTTCTGCCGTTTACTCGCGCCGAGCAAACTATCTGGATTGATATTCTCTAATCCGATGAAAACCCTTTTCACTCCGGCGCGTTTCGACTTTTCAATAAAATTCGGCAGCTTGTGGCAGAGCGTATCAACCTGAATGATAAAGCTGATCTTTAGCTTTTCGACTTCGCGCAAAGAAATGAGTTTGTCTAAAATCGCTTCCCAATCTTTATTGCGTGCGAAGTTGTCGTCGGTGATGAAGAATGAATGCAAACCTTGCGCGACGTTTGCCCGCACGATGCGCTCTACATCTTCGGGCGAACGACGGCGGGATTTGCGCCCTTGAACATTGATGATGGTGCAGAACGAGCAGCTGAACGGACAGCCGCGCCCGGCGTCGAAGCTCGTCGTCGCGCCTGCCGTCAGATGAATTCTTTCCGCCGGAAGCAAAGGCGTCGCCACGCCTTCGATATTCGGCAAGTCGTTCATAAAGTTGTAAACAGGCTGGAGTTTGTTCTCAAACGAATCGCGCAGCACCTGTGCGAGCCGACCTTCGGCTTCACCAGCAAAAAGTGAAACGCCCATATCCAACGCCTTTTGCACATGCGTATCAGTGTCTTTCAGCATCGCCATTGTGCCGGAAACATGAAAGCCGCCGATGGCGACCCTGATCCCACGCTGGCGCAAAGGCGCGGCAATATCGAGCGCACGCGGAAACTGATTCGACTGCACGCCGACGAGCATCACCATTCCGTCATCGGCTTTTTCGATCAGAGAGGCGATTTTGGCGGAACTAATATGCGTGTTGGTTTCGTCAAAGGCGTGAATCTCAAATTCAACGTCTTCGCCTAAAATCTTCTCCTCTGCACACTCCTGCGCCAGACCGTACAAAACCGCCAACGAATTCGAGGGAATCGCCGAACGAAACCACTGGATGACATAGCCATCGTCGTCATAATGTGATGGTTTGATAAGCACGAGGCAGAAACGCCGCTGTTGATTTTGTATTGTCATTTAATTTGCCGAGGCTACAAATCTTAATAAAATCGCCTGATATTTATCTCAAAAGAATCAAAACTTCAAATACGCATGTCATAAATATTATCATTCAGCTTAAATTAACCTTCTTTGTTAAGTTCGCTTACCGGCTATACTTTACGCACATAGTCGCCGGATTTACCGCCCGTTTTTCGTTCGAGACGAACGTCCGTGATCGTCATCCCTTTGTCAATTGCTTTGCACATGTCATAGATCGTGAGCGCGGCAACGGAGGCGGCGGTGAGGGCTTCCATTTCGACGCCGGTTTGGGCGTTAGTCGCGGCTTCGGCTTCGAGGTAAACGCAGGTGTCTCGGAGTTCGGCGCGCACTTCGATGTGGGTGAGCGGGAGCGGGTGGCAGAGCGGGATGAGATCGGCGGTGCGTTTGGCGGCCATGATTCCGGCGAGGCGCGCCGTCTCCAGCGGGTCGCCCTTCGGGGTGCGCGCTTCGCGGACGGCGGCGAGGGCTTCCGGTGACATGAGAACGCGGGCGGAAGCGACGGCGCGTCGCGTCGTGGTGGGCTTTGCGCTTGTGTCAACCATCGCCACGCGCCCTTGCGCGTCGGTGTGTGAAAGCTTGTTCATAACTTTACCCCCTACTGAAATTATTTCTTCACGGCGTGAACAATCAAGGTGTTTCCGCCGAGCAACACTTCGTCGGATTGAAGCTCGTCCGTCCAGCGCTCGCGTCGCTTTTCGCCGGAAGTGAAACGATTGATCAAACGTATGAGCCAGACGAACGGGTAATAAAGCCAGATGTTTGATTTCGGTTTGTCGCGGTAGAGGCGTTGAATCTCAAAGCCGTACTCTTCGAGCGTGTAGCGCAGTTCCGTGTAAGCGATTGGGTTAACATGAAGCGCGATCTCTTCCATGTCTTTGAAGTTGTTACGCAAGTTCGCAAGGTACGCACGTGAGATGGGTTTGAAGTGCGAGGTGTAACCGAAGAGCAGCCACTTGAAACGCTCCTCAATGTTAAGGACGTTCGGCGTGCTGACGATGAGATGCCCGTGCGGTTTTAAGATGCGGCGAAATTCGCGGACGGCTTGCCGCGGATTTTCGATGTGTTCGAGTCCTTCAAGGCAAATGACATAATCGAATTCTTCGTCGAGGTAAGGCAATGAAATTGAAAGATCGCCGTGCCTGATCTCGACATCCTTCAGACGGAAAATCTGCGGGTAGAGATCGCAACAGTGAAGCTCGAAACCGATTTGTTTGAGACGTGCGGCAAGCGCCCCTTCGCCCGCCGGAACGTCCAACGCGCGCCCGCGTGGAAGTGCATCGAGAATGTGCACGACTCGTTCATGAATCGCTTCGTGCGCAATCGGCACGGCTTCGCGTTCAATCGAATCAACGTCGGTGCGGCTTGTTTCAATGATCATGAAAATAGATTAACCCGGCAAGCGGACGATACGCACAACGGTTTTTTCGGCCAGCGTCTTTACGTCTTGCGGGACAATAATGAGCGCTGTTGTGCGCGCGAAAGCCGTCAGGTCGGACGACCCGCCCCAGCGTAGAGGCTCGGCGAGCAAGCGCCCCTCGTCGTCAGTGCGAAGTTGCGCCGGAAGATAACTCGTGCGCTCAACCGCTCCTTTTACTTCGTGCGCAAGCACGGCTCGTTCTTCCGCGAGCATCGGATCGTTTGCGCCCTGCATTCGGCGGAGCGCGGTGCGCGCAAAAAGATTGAATGTGACGGAGACGGAGACGGGATTGCCCGGAAGGCCGAAGATGAGTGTTCGTCCGAGCCGGGCGAACACGGTCGGCTTGCCGGGGCGCAAACTCACCTGCTCGAAAAAAATCTCCGCACCAATCTCGCGCAACGCCGTTTTCGTAAAATCATACGCGCCCATCGAAACGCCGCCGGAGAGCACAAGCACGTCTGTGTGTTGCAAGCTTTCTTCAATCTTCTTTTGCAGCAAAGCGGGATCGTCGATGGCGAACGGAAGACGACGGACGCGCGCTCCGGCGAGTTCGGCATAAGCGGCGAGCGAAGGAGAATTTGAATCGCGGATTTTATCCGCGCCGGGCGTCTCTTCGACGGGCACAAGCTCCGACCCCGTGGCTAAAATCGTGGCGCGCGGGCGCGCGCCGACCGAGACATTTGCGTAGCCAAACGACGCGAGCGCGGCCGTCATCGCCGCGTTGGTTGTTTCGCCACGACGAAGAACAATTGAGCCGCTCGTGATCTCGCTCGCACGCGACGCGATGAATTGAGCGGGCGAGGTCGCGCGTTCGATTTCGATTGTCTCGCCGTTTTCACCTTCGCGCGTTCTCTCGATTTGTTGCACGCTGTCTGCGCCTGCGGGCACGGGCGCGCCCGTCATAATGCGCACGGCCTCGCCCGCATCGAGCGTTCCGCGCCAACCGCTTCCCGCCGCCGCCTCGCCCACGATACGCAGACGCACAGGCGCATTCTGCGTGTCTGCGGCGCGCACGGCGTAGCCGTCCATCAGGGCGCGATCAAACGGCGGTAAGTCGGTGTCGGCTATAATGTCTTCGGCAAGCACGCGCCCGCGCGCTTCCGTCAACGGAATTTTCTCGGCGGGAAGCGTCGGCGTCTGCTCGCAGATGATGCGGATTGCTTCGTGAACGGAAAGCATTGCAGTCACATTCGGATTTTGAAATCTTGAGTTTCAAATCATAAAGGAAAAGCGGCTATCTTGCACCTTAATGCCGGACAACCGCGCCCAAGGTAAGTAGGTGTTATTTACGAACTCGACGAAGAGCTGCGCAGTCTGCTTAAGCGAGCCGTACTGCGAGTTGATTTGCGAATCGCTCTTTCATAATGCGAACCTCGGCTCTGAACGGCACGCTTAATATAATGCGTGTCACACTCATTGTGCGGATGGCTGAAGCGCTGCATCCTGTTGGACGGGAATAAATCAGCCGCGTTTCGTAATTTAAGGATGTTGGAAGACTTACCTGCTGTTCGGATGCCTGATGCAAAATCTGGGCGCAGATGAAGAGGAGCGAGGGGGATTCATCCTTGAAAGATGAGAAGCAGTGAAAGCCGCCCGTCGCAAATAAGAAAAGGAAATGATGAATGATAAGAGCGAAGAGCGGTGACGAAGGAATTGAGAAGATTAAGCTCGGCGGAGATGAACGATTGATAGAGGTGCGAAGAACTCCTGCGCCGGACGGCAAACCGGAAGTCGTGGTCGTGACGGGAGCATCGGCGGGCGTCGGGCGCGCGGTCGTGCGTCGCTT
>JACCYN010000241.1 GCA_013696465.1 Pyrinomonadaceae bacterium | reverse complement strand
ACGATTGAACTTATTTGCGGCGCGAGCGCGCGGCGTTCCTCATCCGTCAGTTCGAGTTGCGCGAGGCGCGCGAGCTTCTCAATGTCCGCTTCGGTGATTGGCATAAGAGTATTTTAGATTTGCGATTCTTGCTTTCAAGAACAGACGAGCAATGATTACAGATTTGACATTTTAAGGCCTAGAAGCATATTCGACTCCAAACTTCAGTTATAGTTTACGCAGTTTAGGATCGCAGATCATCAATCAAAAATCTCTTTTCGACGTTGTTGCGCGTTAATGGAGCTTCCGGCGGCGAGCAGAAAGCGGCGTCGTAATTCTTGGTCTTCGATATGAGTGGCAGCGATGCGAGGTTCTTGCGCCGCCGCGAGCCACTGCTGCTCTTGTGTGTCGCGCTCGACAGGAGGCAATCTCACGTTGCGTTCGCGCGCGTGCGCAATTGTTTGCGGGTCAATGCGAAACTCGATGTAGGTGACGACGGCTTGACCGAGCAGCGAGTTAATGCGAAAAAGCATCTGCGCACTGATCGCTTCGAGTTGCTTCTGCCACGTCGCATCGGGCACGGCGACGACGAGAGTTTTGCGGTAAAGGCGGAAGGGCACGGCCGCAGTCCGCAGGTGTTCACCTGCCACGCGCCGCCACGCGAGGAACGCGGCCGCTTCAAACGCTTCTTCCGAGTCGCCCGAAGCGCGCAAGATTTTGATTAAGGGTCGAAGCAAATCATCCATCGAAGTTATCCGCAAGCGAAAGTGTAATGGATAAAGACGAAGACAAACAAGCGATGACGAGCGACGAAAGTCCGGCAGGGGTTCGCATGGAAAAACTTGTGCTCGCTTCGGGAAGTCCGCGCCGCGCGGAAATTCTCGGTCAAGTGGGCTGGCCGCATGAAGTCTGTCCGGCGGATGTGGACGAAAGCATTCGCGCGGGGGAAGATGCCATCGCTTACGTCGAGCGGTTGGCGGGCGAGAAGGCCGGGGCGGTGGCGGCGAGTCGCCTCTTCGGCCTTGTGCTTGGCGCGGATACGTCGGTTGTGATCGAGGGAGAGTTGCTGGGGAAGCCGCAGGACGACGGGGAAGCGCGATGTATGCTGCGACGGCTTCAGGGAGCTTGGCACGAGGTGGTGACAGGCGTGGCGCTGGTGCGCGCGGAGACGCATCGGCGCGTCGTCGCGCACGAACGCACGCGCGTGCGCTTCGCTTCGATGTCGGAAAAGGAAATTGATTGGTATGTGAAGACGAACGAGCCGTTAGACAAAGCGGGCGGATACGGCGTGCAAGGTCGCGCGGCGCTGTTCATCGAGAGAATCGAAGGCGATTACCTTAACGTTGTCGGCTTGCCGGTGCGCTTGGTGAGTGAACTTGTGCGCAAGTTGTGAGTCCTATGAACACATGGCAGAGGATTTTTACCACAAGGGCGCAGAGAACACAGAGAAAAGATAGTTGTCTTCAAACCTCTATGTTCTCCGCGTCCTCTGTGGTTGATTCTGCTTCACTTTCCATTCCACCTAAAGTTTCTCCAATGTAAAAGGGCTGCTTCAACTGAAAGCAGCCCTTTCTGAAAAATGCTGAAGAGTAAACTAAAGCAGTTTGTTGAGGCGCGGGGCGAGAGTGTCGGCGAGATTGCCTTCCGGGTCGTAGCCGAGCACGGGCGCGCCACTCATGTTGCCTTCGCGGTCGAAGATCGCAACGGCCGGAACTTCGCTGACGCCCATTGATTTTGACGCCGCGCCGTCGGGGTCGCGCAAGACCGTCACCTTCAACCCGTTGCGGCGGGCAAATTCGCGCAACTGATCGTCGGAAGCGTAAGTTTTTGATTTGTTAGAATCGCTATCCGTGCTTACCCAGAAAACTTCCACGCCGCGCGCGCCATACTTGTCCGCAATCTTTTGCACCGCTTGCATGTGCGGACGCGAAATCGGCAACCACGACGCGCCGAACGCTAGTACCACGACTTTACCGCGCAAACTGCCCGAAGAAACTGTGTCTCCGTTCAGCGAACGCAAGGAAAAGCCGGTCGCCGCCGCCGCAGGACGTGTCGCCGGAGCGAATATAAAAGCAACTGAAAGTATCAAAGCCGTTAAAATACGTGGCAATTTTATCATCTTTTCTCCTTTTGAAGTCGCTATTGCAGAGCACTTCATAACGAACAATTGGATGAATGGAAAGGGCTGTCGGTTGGACGCCCGGCAGAAAGGGTTTATGCGCTAATTATGTGTTCCCGATG
>JACCYN010000215.1 GCA_013696465.1 Pyrinomonadaceae bacterium | reverse complement strand
CAAATCGAGCGGCGTTTTGCTGATTGTTTGCACGCTCGTTTCGCTTGCGTTCGCCAATTCGATTTTCGGCGCGAATTACTTGAGTTTGTGGCAGACGTATGTCGGCGGCTTGAGCGTCGAGCATTGGATTAACGACCTTTTGATGGCGGTTTTCTTTCTCCTTATCGGGCTGGAACTCGAACGCGAGCTTTACAACGGCGAACTCTCGAATTTTAAGAACGCGCTCTTGCCGATTTTCGCCGCCGTCGGCGGAATCGCTTTTCCCGCGCTAATTTATTTTGTCTTGAACGTCGGAACCGCGGCGCAAGCCGGAATCGGAATTCCGATGGCGACCGACATTGCTTTCGCGCTCGGTGTCTTGGCGATTTTGGGAAGTAAAGTTCCCGCTTCTTTGAAAATATTCTTGACCGCTTTGGCGGTTATTGATGATTTGTGCGCGATTGTCATCATTGCCGTTTTCTACACGGCGCAGTTTTCCGCTGCGTATTTAGTCGGCGCGCTGCTGGTATGGGCTTTGCTCTTCACGCTGAATCGTTTTTTCAAAGTGATGTCGCTCGCGCCTTACTTAATCGGCGGCGCGTTGATGTGGTTTTTGATGTTGAAATCGGGCGTTCACGCGACGATTGCCGGAGTTTTGCTGGCGTTTGCGATTCCGTTCTCCGCTGAACAAGATGACGCGGAATCGCCTTCGCACCGGCTTGAACATGCTTTGCACAAGCCGGTTTCGTTTTTAATTCTGCCGATTTTCGCGCTTTGCAATACGGGTGTCGTCATCGGCGCGGATTGGGCGCAAAATTTGACGACCGCGAACAGTTTGGGAATCATCGGCGGATTGGTTTTGGGCAAACCTCTGGGCATTACGCTTTTAAGTTTCGTCGCCGTCACTGTTGGGCTTTGCCGTCTGCCGCTCGATTTGAATTGGCGGCACGTTTTCGGCGCGGGCTTGCTCGGCGGCATCGGCTTTACGATGTCAATTTTTATTACGAATCTTGCTTTTACCGGCGAGCCGAATCTGATAAACGCCTCGAAAATGGCGATTTTGCTGGCTTCGCTAACTGCCGGGATAATCGGTTTTCTGTGGCTAAAACTGCTCGGCGAGCCTGAAGAAACCGACGCTGATATAGACGCGATGGATTTTGAAATGACTGAAGCGTAGGCGTAATTGACGGCAATGCGGTTTGCGGCGAAATTATCACGCTCGATGTGAAACACACATCGGGCGACGCGCCGCTCGGCATCGCCGCGATTCTCGTCGGGCTTTCGGTCGGGTATTTTGTTTTTTGCTTTCGGGTGTCGAACAAAGAAAACAATCAAAAAACGCTCGTCGCGGAAAAATCAGATGGTGAAAGTTAATAGAAAATCCAACAGGAGAATTCAGAATTTATGTTAGATGATTTCAAGGCATTTATCGCACGCGGCAACATTCTCGATTTGGCGATTGCCGTTATTATGGGCGCGGCTTTCGGCGCGATTGTCAAAACATTTACCGACGGAATTGTTATGCCGGTCATCGGTTTTATCACCGGGGGCATTGATTTCAAAGACAAGGTTATCAATTTAGGTGAGATGCCGGTTACAAACGGCAAGGAAATTGAAGCGGCGATTGCGGCGAAACAGCCTTTGATAACGTATGGACAATTTCTTAATGATGTCATCACGTTTGTGATTGTCGCGTTAGTGATGTTTGCGCTGGCTCGTTACGCGGTCAGATTGTTCAATCATTTGAAAGCCGCGCCGACACCGCCGACCGGCCAAGAAGTATTGCTAGCGGAAATCCGCGACCTTTTGAAGATAAGATAAAGTTTACCGGCAAAAGCGCAAGTCGCCGAAAGTTCGCCGAAGTATTCTTGGAAAAGTAAAAGATGTATTTATGTTTTCAAATCAAAAAATTTTTCGTCTTTCGGCAGCATTTCTGTTGCTGACCTTGCCGACGATTTTTGCCGAATCAGCAGCGGCGCAAACTAATAAATTACCTGTCGGCGCAAATGCCGGTAATTTCGTCAGCGCGACGCGCACCGGCTCAATGACCGTCGCGGAAGTCAACCAGCAAATACAAAAGGTCTTCGGAACTTCCGTCAGTCCGACCGCGCAGGCTCTCGATTTGTATAAAGTCAGTTACCGCTCGCGGGACGAGAAAAACCGCGCCGTCGTTTTAAGCGGTTTGGTCGTACTGCCACGCAGCGGCGCGCCGAACGGATTGGTGGTTTTTAATCACGGGACGATTGTTAATTCCGCGCTCGCGCCGTCGCGCTTTACGGGGAAAGCTAATAATTCCGAAGCGGGAGTGGCAGTTCTAGCGTTTGCGTCCGGCGGTTACGCGCTGGCGATACCGGATTATCTCGGATTGGGCGATCACAAGGGCGCGCATCCGTATCCGCTCGCCGCCGCCAACAGTCTTTCCGCCGTTGACATTATCGAACCGGCGCGAACGGTGGCGAACCGTCAAAATACGGAAGTCGGTTCACGCCTGTTCGTTTCAGGGTATTCGGAAGGCGGTGCAGTGGCGATGCGGATGGTGCGCGATTTGGAAAGCAAATCCGGCGCAGGTTACGATGTTACCGCCGCCGCGCTCGCGTCCGGTGCGTATGATCTTTCGGACACGACGAGAAAATGGCTGCTCGCTTCGCCGACCAGTCAGGAAGAATTCGTCATACGACTTTATTTAACCGCATATATGGCTTATTACTTCCACAAAAGCACGGGCGTGAAACTGACAGAGTATCTCAAACCTTCAATGGCTTTCACCGTTTCGCAAGCCTTTAATGGCAACATCACCGACGAAAATCTGATAAAACGGCTCGCGGTGGCGGCGGTCTTGATGCGGTCGAAAAATTCGCTTGCCAATGTCATCACGCCGCGCTTCAAAAGAGCTTTGGAAACTTTGGACACATCCGACCCAGTGATTCGTGAAATGCAGAAAAGTGATACTTACGATTGGTCGCCGCGCACAAAGATGCTTTTAATCAATTTGAAAAGCGATAAAGTAGTTGACCCTGCCAATACGGAAAAAACAATGCAAACAATGCGTCGGCGCGGTGTTAGTGCCGATACGGTGCGCCAATATGCGATTAAAGATGCGAGTTTCAACCACATTACGGGCATTGCTCCGGCACTTATACAGGCGCGGCGTTTCTTCGACAGCGGATTTGCCAGCCTGAGCGACGCTCCTTAAAACAAGTTATTCATAGCGCGCGCCGCGTTTCTTCCGTTTGCCTTCGCTCTCTCCTTCGCCCGCGCCGCCGCCGAGCAGGTTCTGCGCGAACATCGCCCCAATGCTACCGGCGACCGCCTGCACCGAAACCTTGCCGATGATTTCGTCGGCGGACATGCCGGGCGTGATGATCGCAAACAGCAAGAGCATCAGAGTGCAGGCGGCGAAGCCGACGGCGTAAGCGACGAACGTATCCTGAACGTCGTCCTTGCCGCTAAAGGTGTCTTCAAATCCGCCGTAGAAGGAAAGCCCGACGAGCATCGGAATCGCCAGTATCATAAAGAGCGCGAGGCGGAAGCTGTTCATGTAGAAGCCGAGCCACCACATCTCCATCGTCATCAGCATTGGGAACGAGAAGATGATCGCCCCGCCGAAAGCGCGCGCGAGGTCAACCGCGAAACGCTTGTTGGTTTCTCGCGCCGGTTCGTCAGCAGATGCGTGATCTGTGTGAGCGTCCGACTTTCCAGCCATACCGTTTTCCTCTGCTATCCACCGCAAAGCACGATTCGCGGGTTCAGGTCGCGCTTCGCAAAGCGAATGATGATTCGACAATCATACACATAATACGCCGTCTTCTACCGTGCCGGGTAGGATCTGCACTTTCAACTTCTCGCAAGTGGATTAGCTTGAAGAGATTCCTCGCAACTGAAGTATGTTCGCTAATTTCGCTTTGTTGCTCACGCTGCAGATCGCGTGAGCCTTGCATGTCACGCGAGTGACGGAGCGTTTCCCGTGCGGGAAAGAATAAGACTATGCGGGAGACGCGCTTCACCCTCTGTTTTTATGTAGTCAACCGATGCGCATAACACATAAGATACCGGACGGAGAATGCCAAAGCGCCTATGCGGTAGCATAAACTCCAGATACTGCAACTTGAAGTTGGATAACCCGGCGACTCACCCGGCGCGTCCGCTCTCGTCACGGAAAGTTTGAATAGATATGACCATTAACATCACCGAGCATACACGCGCCGAGCAAGCGCAGCGCGAAAGCGAGGAACGGTATCGAACTCTGTTTGAGTCAATTGACGAGGGCATTTGCGTCGTCGAGGTGCTGTTCGACGAAAACGGGAAGCCTTTTGACTACCGCTTTCTGGAAACCAATCCGACGTTCGAGAAACAGACGGGACTCGTACAAGCAGCGGACAAAACCGCGCGCGAACTCGTGCCGAATCTTGAAGAAAAATGGATTGAGATTTACGGCAAAGTCGCCTTAACGGGCGAAGCGGTTCGCTTTGTGGACGGTTCGGAGGCGATGAACCGTTGGTTCGACGTTTATGCCGTTCGCATCGGGGGAGCGGAGAGCCGCCAAGTCGCCATATTCTTCACTGACATCACGGAGCGCAAACAAGCTGAACGCGCCCTGCGCGAATCAGAAGAACGCTTTCGCAACATGGCGGACAACGCGCCCGTCATGATCTGGGTGACTGAACCCGACGCGACATGCACTTACTTGAGTCAATCTTGGTACGACTTCACCGGACAGACTCCCGAAACCGGACTCGGCTTCGGTTGGATCAAGGCGGTTCACCCGGAAGACAGTGAAACTTCTGAAAAGGCTTTCCTCAAGGCCACCGAAAAGCATGAAGACTTCCGGGTGGAATATCGCCTGCTAAACAAGCGCGGCGAGTACCGTTGGGCGATTGACTCAGCCACGCCGCGCTTCGGTTCGCAGGGAGAGTTTCTCGGATTCATCGGCTCGGTCATTGACATCACCGAGCGCAAACAGGCGGAAGAGGCGCAAGCGGAACGTGCGCGTCTGGCGGTCTTGATCGGGGACGTAGGCATTGCCCTAACCCGGAATGAAACCTTGCAAAACATCTTGCTCCTCTGCACCGAAGCGATGATGCGACACCTTGATGCGGCGTTCGCGCGCATCTGGACACTCAATGAAGCGGAGCAGGTGTTGGAATTACAAGCCAGCGCAGGGATGTACACACATCTGGACGGAGCGCACGCTCGCGTCCCCGTCGGCAAATTCAAGATCGGAATGATCGCCGAAGAGCGCCGCCCTCATCTGACTAACGATGTCCGGCATGATGCGCGAGTTAGCGATAAGGAATGGGCAAGCCGCGAGCGGATGACAGCTTTCGCCGGTTATCCGCTAATCGTCGAAGACAGATTAGTCGGCGTGATGGCGATGTTCTCGCGCCAGCCTTTGACCGAAGCCACGCTCGAAGCGATGGCATCGGTGGC
>JACCYN010000214.1 GCA_013696465.1 Pyrinomonadaceae bacterium | reverse complement strand
AAACCGGCTTCCGCAACGTCGGCGATGCGCCCGTCAATGATCACCGAAGTGTCAAGGACTTTGTAATCGCGTCTGGCAGCTTTGTCGCTGAAGATGCCGCCGAGCGCGGCGAGGTCTAAGTAATCGCCTTTCGCCGCGCCGACCATAAGTCCGATGTAAGCCATCAGAAACATCAAGGCGAGCGTTAAGAAGGCTTTCGTCTCGCCGCTCACGGCTTGCGATTCTTGATGACTAATGAGCATACCTATGAGAAACGCCCCAATGATGCCCATGATCGAGCCGACGGCTGCGCCGATCAAAGTCTTGAGCGATGCGCGCCGGATGCGCAGCTCGAAGAAGATAATTGCGATGGCGATCGCGATTGCCACGAGCGCGGAGAAGATGGGATGACCCGGAATGGGATGCAGCACGTATCCGGCGGCAACTAAGATCGCAGTGAAAACTATTCTAATGAGAATAATGTCAGAACGCATAGGAATCCGATATTAACACGCCGATGCCCAGCGCGTCACGATAAACCTTTGGCAGTAAACGAGACTCGCGCTTACGCTCACAATTCTCAAGCGCAGAATTTATATTTAGCTTTCATGCTTAAAAACGCTCTGACTCGTTTAGATTTAAGAGCAGCTTAAAACAGTTCGTCCAAAGCTTCTTCGACCGAACGCACGCCGACGGTGCGCACGCCGAGTAAGCGTTCAAGTCCGGCGGTGTTCGTCGCGGGCATGATGATCTTCTTAAAGCCGAGCGTCTGCGCTTCGCGCGCGCGTTGTTGAGCCTGTAACGCACCGCGCACCTCGCCCGTCAGTCCCACTTCGCCAAACAGAACCGTCTGCGGATCAATCGCTGCGTTCTTAAAGCTCGACGCGATGGCGGCGACCACACCTAAGTCCGCCGCCGGTTCGTCAATCTCAAGGCCGCCCGCGACGTTGATGAATACGTCGTCGCCGATCAAATGAAACCCGACGCGCTTCTCAAGCATAGCGATAAGAAGCGCGATGCGGTTTGCGTCAAAGCCTTGCGCCATCCTCCGCCCCGTCCCGTATTTCGATCCCGAAACTAATGCTTGAATCTCGACGAGCACAGGGCGCGTTCCCTCCATGCAAGCGGTGACGACTGATCCCGCAACGTCGCGCGGTCGTTCCTGCAAAAACATCTCTGAAGGGTTGGCGACCGCGACTAATCCCGCGCCCGTCATCTCAAACACGCCGAGTTCGTTCGCCGCCCCGAAGCGGTTCTTCGTCGCGCGCACGATGCGGTGGTTATAATGTCGCTCGCCCTCGAAGTAGAGCACCGTGTCAACGATGTGCTCCAAAGCTTTCGGCCCCGCAAGCGCGCCCTCTTTTGTCACATGACCGATCAAAAAAACCGGGATCGTCTGGCTTTTAGCGAGCAGCAAAAATTGATTCGCCATTTCGCGCACCTGCGAAACGGAGCCGGGTGCGGATTCGATCTTCGACGAAAACACGGTCTGGATCGAATCAACGATCACCGCGCCGGGATTTATGCGCTCAACCGCGTCGAGGATGCTTTCAAGATTCGTCTCCGGCAAAAGGTAAAGATTTGTTGCTTCGACACCCAGACGCTCGCCGCGCATCTTGATCTGCCGCTCGGACTCCTCGCCGGAAACGTAAAGCACGCTCGCGCCGCCTGCGCTGATCTTGTCCGCGATTTGGAGCAATAATGTACTCTTGCCAATACCCGGCTCTCCACCGATCAACACCAAACTTCCGGGCACAACCCCGCCGCCGAGCACGCGATCAAATTCAGCGATGCCGGACGAGGTGCGCGCTTCCGTCTGCGATTCGATGTCGCTGTAAGCGACCGGGACGGTCTGCCGCAAACCGAAGCTCGCGCGTCCCGTCTCTTTTCCGCCCGCGCTTCTCGTGCGTTCTTCGACAAACGAATTCCATGCCCCGCAGTCCGGGCACTTCCCGAGCCACTTGCGCGATTGATTACCGCAACTCTGGCAAACGTAAACTGTTCCCGCTCCCTTTGTCGCCAACTTTCACACCTCAATTTTTTAATTGCTACTGCTCCGAGTCTAACAATTCGCTCCGCATTGTGCTCCTTCTCCGGTGCGGACGAATAATTTCCTCATAGTCGCCGAAGTTTGACGATAGAACGTCGGCGCGGATTCGGTCGAGCGCGCCTGTGAGCGACGTTTGAAAACGCGATGTCAGTTCTTTCGCGTTCACGCGACGAGTTTCGCTTTCGACGAATTCCGGCTCACCGACGCGCGCGAGAATCTCAGGTTTGAAGTCGTCGAGAAACTCGTAACGGATGGCGATTGGAACGGCGAACGCCCTGCCCGTTTCTTCGATGATGCGCCCGACGCCCGTGTAGAATTTGAGCGGTCGCGCGTCGTTTGGCCCCGTCGCGCCTTGCGGGAAAATCCACATCGCGCGATTCGTGTTTCGCAACAGTTCGCTTGCGTAACGAATGCTGCGCACGGCTTCGCGCGGGTTTTCGCGCACGACCGAGAAAGCCCCGATTTTCCTGTGAAAAGGATACTTGCGCAACTGTTTTTCTTCCATCATTGCGTAAGAGTCGAGTTTTGAGTGGCGCGAGATGGCAAACGCCACGAGTCCGTCCCACCAACTCGAATGGTTCGCGTAGATCACAAGCGGCATGTTTGCGCGCTCGCCCGTCAAGTGCTTCAGCCCGGCGACGCGCAAACCTTGAAACCGCCGCGCAATGAGATTGCGATTGTAAGCTTCAAAGATTCTTTCAAACAAACGACTCTTGCGCGCCGTGATCATCGGACGATTCCTTTATTCTCCCTGCGCTCCATCCTAAATAATCACGCGCCGTCGCGCAAATGTGCGTTCGGCATCCGCCACGCGCGCGTGAAATCCACATCAGATTTTTGTAGGAGAAATTACTTGGGAACAAAATGCGCGGAGAGGGTTTCTAATAAAGGGAGACCGAAGGTTCTCGCTTATCCGCTTGGCACCGGCGAAAAGGAGAAAAGAGATTATGTTCAGAAATTTAGTTGAATCCGGCTCGCATCGCCAAGACCTACAACGTAAAGGAAGATTTTTCTTCGCCACGCTCTCTGCTTACGCGCTTTGCCTCGCCGGTGCGGGTGTCGCCAGCGTCTTCGCTTACGACGCGCATCTCGAAAATCAGAATCTAGAATTGGTCACGCTCTTCACGCCCGCCGCGCCTGAAATGCCCGTAGAAGTTCAAAGGGAAAACTTGCGGACAACGACGGCGAGTGATAGCAAGGATCAAATTGACATTCGCACGCAAGCTTACAACAAACTTGAGAACACCACCCAACCGCCACAACATATCTCAACTTCTCGTAACACCGTGCCACCCGTCCCAAGCTTTGAGCGATTCAAACTCGGCGACACGAACCTCATTGTTTCAACTCCCGGCACGCCGGACGCGACAGACTCGCGGAGTAACAACTCCTTAACCGCAAACGGCAACTTGAAATTGCCGCCGCCCCCACAACCACCAGCAATGAATCGAACGACACAACCGCCCGCCACCCAACCTGCTGTCAGGCGAGTTTCAGGTCGAGTGCTCGAAGGGAAAGCCACGTTCAAGCCCGCGCCCGTCTACCCGGAGGCGGCGAAAGCGGCGCGTGTCGAGGGCGCGGTGACAGTCCAAATCCTCGTTGATGAAACGGGCAGAGTAGTGTCGGTGCAAGCCGCGTTGGGGCATCCGCTGCTGCGCCAGACGGCGATTCAAGCCGCGCTCCGTGCACGCTTCACGCCGACACTTTTGACAGGACAGCCCGTGAAAATTTCAGGCATCATAACTTACAACTTCGTGCTTCAATAGCTCAACGCCAGTGAGTCTTCACGCGGTTTTATGTTTGGGCAAAACGCGAGCGGGTTGGCGCAAGGCAATCGTGTAAACCTTGCGCCAACCCGCTCAGGTGTTATCAACGAAACCGTCGTTGCTAAAACACCGCCTGAAGGTTTATTGCTAACCCCTAAAAGTCACAAACCCCCTGCCGCCTCGTTACGCAAACATAAAATCTCTTTTTCCTAAACGAAACGGCGCGGCACACGCTCGCTGATGCCGCAGGTAACTTCGTAGGAAAGCGTCGAGGCTTGCCGCGCGATGTCTTCCGCCGTGATCGAGAGCGCGCCGTCCGCCCCAATCAAAGTAACAACGTCGCCGGTCGCAACTCCCGGCACGTCCGTCACATCAACGAGCGTTAAATCCATCGAGACGCGACCGATGATGGGAGCGAAACGGCCGCGCACAATCACGCATCCCGCGTTCGAGAGAGCGCGCATGAGGCCGTCGTGATAGCCGACGGGCAATGTAGCGACCTGAGTTTCGCGCTTCGTACTAAACGTGCAACCGTAGCCAAGCGGTTCGCCCAGCGGCACAGGTTTCAGCAGCGCGATGCGCGTGCGAAGCGACATGACGGGTTGCAACGCGGGCGTAAGTTCTTCGACGGGTTGCAGAATGTCGCGCCACAAACCGTAGAGCACGCCGCCCGGCCGCACCATGTTGAAGCGCGCCCGGTCGTGCGCAAA
>JACCYN010000202.1 GCA_013696465.1 Pyrinomonadaceae bacterium | reverse complement strand
CTGCTACTGGTATTTGAAATTTAGCTAGTGCAGGTGGAAGGTTTCCCAAAGAGAACCTGCCCACTCTATATTTCACTTTGTCATGGAAGTAAGTATCTAGCGCAGATACAGCAAAAACTATAGCTGCGCGCAATACCCAATCAATATTGAGACCCGCTGGTTTAAGATTTACAATCCCATCGTAAAGCGCAAGGCAATCTTTCGCGCTCTTGATGTTAGTATCAAACAAGCTTTTTGCTGAATGCGTGGGCATATCATTTCATTCTACAGAATTGTTGGTGACGTTCAAGATAGCCACCGAACAATCATTATACGGCGCGCTCCGGCTTACCCCTCGTTAGAATCAACGCGGCGCACGTCAACTATCTCGGCGCGGAAGGTTTTGAGCATTTGCTGCACGTCCGGGTGACTCTCGGCAATCGTCCGCAACTCCGCTTGTTCGTCAACAGCTTTCTGCTTCTCTGCGAGTGGTGCGCCACCGCTCGTTTCGGTTTTTCCGTCGTTGATGCTGATCCTTACGCCCATGTCGCGCCCGGCGATCTCGCGGCAGATGTCGCGGAGCACGCCGACGCTTTCGGGCTTCGCCAGATTGTCGCGCAAGTGTTTCGCTTCGGGCGCGTACTCGATCTGCAACTCGTCTCCTGCGAAGCAAACCTTATGCGCGCCTTCGAGGGCGATGGCGAGGAAGGGGCGACGGCGCGCTTCGAGCATCGTCTTGATGCGTTCGAGGACGTTCGAGGTTGAGGCGTCGAGGCTTGCGGGAAGCGGGCGTCCGTCAATGCGATCTTCTTGTCGAGTGGAAGGCGCGAAGGAATCTGCGGGAGAGTTGCTTGAGTCTGCGCCGGTTTGCAGGGCGGGGAGATTTGAAACAAGTTTGAGAGCGGGCGAGATGGGCGGTGATTGCGAAGCAAACAAATCTTCGCTATCGGCGGAGGGCGTCCGCATCAAAGAATCGTTTTTGTAGTTGGAGTCTGAATCCTCTCCGCGTGAGGTTTGAGATGAGGAAAGAATTTCGTTTCTGCTTTGCGGCGGGCTGGCGACTTCTTTCACGTTTGGCGCAAAGGTTGACGCGCTCGCTGAATTCGCTTCATCGGCGCGGACGCTGCTTGCGCCCCTGCTTTGCCCGCGCGTTGCTGTGCCGCGCGGCGGCGTGTTTGATGAAGAAGGCGCTCCGCCGACGGGCGGCGTGGTTGTGCCCGTGTTTCCGGCGGGCGCAGTTCCGTTACGCAGAGCTTCTTCGAGCGCGCGGAGTCGTTCCGCAATCGCCGAGAGCGGCACGAGGCGGCGCATCTCGACGAGTTTCACCAAACCGATCTCCAACTGATAACGCGGGTGCGCGCTCTCGCGCAAAGTCTTCTCCGTCTCCGTCAAGCTGTGAAAGAACCGCACGAGATCGGATTCCGAGAACGTATCAACGAACGCGCGCATCTCCGCCGCGCCTGAGTTTCCGTCGCGCCCCATCTCATCCGGTTCGAGGCGGCCGACTTTGGTGACAAGGAGATCGCGCAGGTAAGTGAGCAGGTCGCGGCAGAAATTGCGGAAATCGTGACCGCGCATCGCCAGATCGTCAACGACTTGCAGAACTTCGACGGGCTTTTCATTGACGATAGCGCGCACCGTGCGCGCGAGCATCTCCGCGCCCGCAATTCCAAGCGCTGTTTCGACATCCTCCGTCGTGATCGAATTATTCGTGCTGAAGCTGATCACTTGATCGAACGCCGATTGCGCGTCGCGCATCGAGCCTTCTCCGGCGCGGGCGATTTCGTGCAAGGCGTCCGCTTCGACCGCAAGCTTCTCCGCGTCGGCAATCAACTGCAAGCGTTCGGCGATCTTTGTGGTCGCAATCGTGCGAAACTCGAACTGCTGGCAGCGCGATAAAATTGTGTCGGGAACTTTATGTGCTTCGGTCGTCGCCATGATGAACGTGACGCGCTCCGGCGGCTCTTCGAGAGTTTTGAGCAGCGCGTTGAAAGCCGCGCCCGAAAGCATGTGAACTTCGTCAATGATAAAGACGCGGTAACGATCTCTCGCGGGGCGCACGGCGACCGTGTTAATTACCGATTCGCGCACGTTGTCAACGCCCGTGTTCGACGCCGCGTCAATCTCTAACACATCAATCGAACGCCCCTCGGCGACCTCGCGGCAGGACGAGCAGGCGTCAGCGTCGGTCGTGCGACACGGCGTCGCGGTCGGGCGATCAGATTTGTGACAATTAAGAGCTTTGGCGAGGAGTCGCGCCGTCGTGGTTTTCCCGACGCCGCGCGCTCCGGAGAAAAGGTAAGCGTGGTGCAGGCGCTCGTGCTCAATGGCGTTGCGGAGCGTGCGCGTGATCGGCTCTTGTCCCGTTACTTCTTCAAACGTCTGCGGACGCCATTTGCGGGCGATGACTTGGTAAGACATAAACGATGCGAATAGAAAATGGTGAACAGTAAATAGTAAAGCGGTTTAGCCATCAACTATTTACCATTCACCATTCGCTTGTGAATCTGGACAGGCTTCGGACTGACCCGCAACACACGCGCCGCTCGCTACCGTTGCTTCGTTCCCGATCTGGCGGGGTTCGCGGCGGCTGGCGTTGTGCGGAGTCCGAAACCTGATAACTTGTCAATCCTGTGAATGCAAACGAGCAATCATTTGTGAGTTACTTTTACCACAAACGAGCCTGTTTGTTAAATCTCGGTCTTACGATGCGCAAGGAGTCGCAACAAACCGTTGATTCCGGCGTGCAGCAGAGCGTAAACGATGAGCGCGATGATTATTGGCACCGCTTGCGCGATCACCTCATCCGTTCCGCGATTGCTGATGATTCCGCGAAAAGGCGCGAAAAACGGATTCGTCACGCTATAAATAAATTCGACAAAGCCGGAGCGCGGATTAGCTCGCAACAGCGCGAGTATGAGTCGCAGCACAAGCAAAGAGTAGAGAACATAAAACATGTAGTCTACAACTTGCGAGACGCGCGCCATCGTCCGCGAGCGTTCGACTTCGCGTTCGCTTTCGACAACTTCGTTAATCGCTTTGCCGCGAAACTCTCCGGCGACCTGTTCCATCTGCGCGGCTTCGCGTGGCGTCGTGCGGTCGGCACGCGCGGCGATCCCGGCGTTTACGTCCGATTCGACTTCCGTCTTGATCGCTTCGTGTTGGATTTGGCGGCGCGCTTCGTCGGCGGCTAATTTGTCATCATGCATAAAAGATCACCTCATCCGGCGTTTATCAAACATCAATTGATGACTGTAAATGTTTCCGCTCTTTCCGGCAACACTTTATTAATCAAGTGACTGACTGGGCGGTAGTGCGCCGCCTTCTCTTCGTCGGTCATCCACTTGTGCGACGGGAACGGCGCGACGTAGAGCGACGAATCGCGGAAGCTTCCGGCACAGCCGTATTCAATTTTCACGTTGCGCCTGAGTCCGGCGAAGTGACGGTAAACGTCTTTACCCGTGAAGCAGATGACGCGCGGGCGAAGGCGCACGAGTTGTCTGCGAAAACGAGCGGCAGCTTGCGCGTAATCTTCGTCACTGATCTCTTTGGCTTCGCGCGTCGGGCGGTCGTGCACGAGATCGGTGATGCCGAAGTTGTAATCGAAAAGCTGCGAATCATCACGGATGTCCGGCGCAAGATTCGACTTGCGGAGGATGCGCCAGAGACTTCCGTGCGCGTAATACTTTCCGCGCTCCCAGCTATAAGGGTGTGGATTGAAGCCGACGAAGATAACGTCGAGATCGGGGCGCAGGATCGGCTTCAGCATAGTGAAGGTAAAAGTAAAAAGGTAAAAGGCAAAAGTAAAGAACAAAGAGAGTGACTTTCTTTCCTCCTCATTTTGCCTTTTACCTTTTGCCTTTTACCTTGCAATCAAGTGCCGTTGAATCCGGCGCGCATACGCCGGAGGTTCGCTCCGTTAAACTGATTTGTGGCTTGCACCTGAGCGAGCATCTGTTCGGCTTCGGCGCGCGTGCGCCCGGCATAGACGGCCATGAAGCGCATCGTCGGAGACACGGTTGTGTAGTAAAGCGAGCCTGCTTCGGGGCAACGCGAGGCGAACACTTTATGGCGCGGGAAAAGTCGTTGCGCCGCCAACCGCTCACGCTCCGGCACGAAGACATCGCAATTCTCATCCCCGTACTGACCGCCAGCGCGGATGCTCTTCAGAACGATCGCGTAGAAAAATTCCGTTTCATAGATGACGGCGCGCGGCGGAAGGCGAAACGGCAGATCGTGCGGCTCGAAGGTGTTTTCGGTGCGACACCTTACGGTCGGGTCGCCGCATACAACCGCAGGCATCCCGCTCCTCCCCCGCGTCTGTGCGTTGACATTAACGAACGCATTCGCCGCGAACGAAGATACGATTACGGCGGCGCACAAAAATCGCTTCATCCTTTGATTCTCCTAAAACGATTTGAGCCGAACTTTCTACTTTTTCGTCTTCCCGCTTCAATCTCTGGCGGAGAGGGTGGGATTCGAACCCACGGTACGGTTCCCCGTACACAGCATTTCCAGTGCTGCCAATTCAACCACTCTTGCACCTCTCCGCAAAAAGGGGTGAGGAATGAATAAAGATATTTCTTATTCATCCCTCATCTTTCACCTTTCAAATGCGCAGCCTTTCGGCCGCGCCAATCTTCAGTGCTGTCAGTCCGCCAGCGACCATAACTTCGCGGACTTGTGCCGGTCGGCATTTCAAACATCTCGCAGCCGCCAAGCATAACGTATCCGCTTTAATCTTGTCACGCCCTCGCGCCGACGTGGTTAAACGTCTTGACTTGCCAATTGATTAGGTATAAAAATCCGACCTCCTGCCTCGCTTCGTCCAGCATTTTTATTCAGAGAGCAGCGCATCATTCAAGGGACGCAGCCGAACTTCGTCGAAATTCACGAACCGGCTCGTCGGCGCGAGGCAGCTAAGAGCATCAGCGAAAAGCACGTCAGTTAAGATTGAAGCAGGTTAGCGGAATCGGAGATTATTATGAAGAGAAGTTTAACATTTATTACGTGCGGCGCGCTCGCTTTGTACCTGACTCTTCTCCCCGCCTGCGGCGCGGGCGGCGATAAAGGGACGCCGCCGCCGCCCGCCGCGAATGCCGACGCCATCCAACAAAAAGCGTCTGTGTCGCAGTCTTCTCCGAACGACTCAGAATCCACTCAGCCGGGTACGGGCGAAGCAGAACCATCACCCACGCCTGCGCCGGGCAAATCACCCGCCGCCGACATCCGTGATCTTTACAGAGTTCACGACAACGGCAACGGCCCCGTATTTGATCGTGCGGGGAGAAGGTACTTGGTCAAATACTTCAACCAAAAGCTGGCCGATCTGCTCTGGAAGGACATCGCCGAAACGCCCGAAGATGAAGTGGGAAATCTTGATTTTGATCCGCTCTATAACGCGCAAGACACCGAGATAACTAACTTCCGCGTGGGCGAGCCGGTGATTGAGGGGGACAAAGCCGTGGTGAGCGTCAGTTTCAACAACTACGGTCAACGGACGAAGATAAATTTCAAGATGGTGAGCGCTGGCGAGGACTGGAAAATAGAGAACATAAATTACGAGGGCGGCTCGAACCTAATTAAGATACTGAGCGCCCCGTAAATTAGAACCATCAGTAAGCGCCTTGCTCCCGCGAGCGTCGTGACCGTCACCTGCTTTGACGGAAGTGCGCGCCCGGCAAATCATTAAGCGGGACGCGCATGTTGTGAGGCTCGTCGCGGGAAATAGTAAAGGCGCAGATGATAAGCCCTGCGCCTTGGTAATCGAGAATAAGATGTTGATGGCGGAGAGGGTGGGATTTGAACCCACGGTGGAGTTACCCCCACTCCGGTTTTCGAGACCGATTTACCTCTTCCGCCTAAAACTCACAAGCTAGTAATAGCGAATATTTCAAACATCTTGGAGCCGTCAAAGCATAGCTCATCATTTTAAGTAATGTCACGTCCTCGCGCCAATATCGCGCCAACTCAAACATGGGCAAAGCATGGTGAAGGTGTCGCCGGACACATACGAGGACAATATGCTAAACCGCGCACACGCGACAATAGATGTTGTTTGTTTACGCGCCTGAGTATGAGATAAAGCGGCTCCCCCGGACTTTTGATGATTTGATGACCAGTGCCGTCGTGTCGCCACCTTAGGCTCGATGGCGGCCGTGGTCGGTAGTGCATGAAAGAGTCTGCCACTTCAAGTCCGCCGTCCGATTCAGCGTGCTCGTCTGCGTACAAATCCTCTACGCTCAGCGTGCGCCCTACTTATCGTCCCTCATCAGCACCACGTCGTTCGTCCCGCGTCCGCGCACGAGGGCGAGTGTGCGCCCGTCACGCGACCAGGCGTGGCGGTAGATGTAATCAGACCTAAAGTCGGTGATTTTGCGCGGCTCGCCGCCAGCGACGGGCTGGAGCCAGATGTTCGAGGGGTCGGGCGGGGTGCCGATGTGGCTCAGGT
>JACCYN010000166.1 GCA_013696465.1 Pyrinomonadaceae bacterium | reverse complement strand
CGCACGCCCGGAATGCTGGCGAGGCGGCGGGCGCGATCCTTCAGGGATTGCGAGCCGACCGTGCCTGAGAGCGTCGCTTTACCGTTGACGACATCAACCGAAATGGCTGCAGTTGATAGCTCACGGTCTGCGAGAACTCGCTGCCGGATGCGATCTTGCAGCCCGATGTCGTCAACCGGCGTCGGGGTGGCGGGCGGCGGCGCGGTGCTTGGCATCGGTGGCATGTTGATTGTCGGCGGCGGTTGATAAGTCGTGGACGGCGGAACGACATAAGGAGTCGGCTGTTGCGTAACGGGCGGAAGAGTCGTCTGCTGCGTCGGCAAAGGAGTCGGCTGTAGGGCGAGGTTGACGTTCGTGTTCGTCGCGTCGCTTCTGTTCGTCAAAAACAGAAAGAGCAACGCCGTGAGCGCAACCGCCGTGAGAGCGACCGCCGCGACGACGCCGGTTGACACGCCGCGCTTCTCTTCAGGGATGCGCGTTGTTTGCTGATGCACGACTTCGCGCCGCGTGTGCGGCGTCTCCACCACGATGCGGCTCTTACGCTGTTGTTCTTCGTCGTATGACATGAAAGTTTTTCTCCAGAATGCGTTTCGCTAGATTTAGGAGCGTTAGCTTTAGCTGAGAAGCGGCGAGGCGATGAACCCGGCGATCATACCGAGCAAGAGGCCAAGCAAACCGCCCATGACGACGCCGACCACCGCCGCCGCGAGAGGCCCGGCGACCACAAGTCCGAGTCCCGGCAAAGCGACGCTCGTTCCTCTAGCGCGAATCATTAACGGCACAGCGACGAACACGCTGCCGAGCAACGCGCCCGTAACTGCCCCAAGCAGTATTAACTTTGTCGCAGAGATCGTCAATAGATTTGCGCTTTCTTCGCGGCAGACGTTTGCTTGCGAGCGGAGAAAGCCGATGAGGATTATACCTGAAATCGGGCGGGCGGAACTTAAATATAAAAAGCGGGGCGAGCAATGAAAGGATGCAGCTTAACTGTTTTCGTCAAACTGCATCCTTTCGGGTTAATGCGCTTCTAGCGGCGGCTGTAGCGGCGATTGCGGTTGCGCCGCGTGTAAAGGTATGAGCCTCCGGCGCCCGCGGCCGCACCGATAGCCGCCGCGCGACGACCGCCGACCGCTCCACCAACGCCCGCGCCGAGCGCTGTGCCGCCCGCGACCGTGCCGATGGTGCGCGTCCGCCTGCTGTAGCGCCGACGCGAAGCTCCGCGATTCATCGCGTAGAGCGCGCCGCCGCCGCCACCAATGGCCGCGCCTTTCTTGCCACCGATCAAAGCGCCGATGCCTGCGCCGCCGCCGATGATCGCTGCTGTGCGAAGATTATGGTTGCGCGAACTGCGACTTCTGCGGCGGCGTTGTTGCCCCGAAGCGTCAAAGACGAACGTCGTGGCGACCAAGATCAAACACAACAAAGAAAATACAAACTTACGCATAAGTAAACTCCATTTTTCACTGAAAGGTTAAACGCAGGAGAGAGCGCTAAATTATTTGACTTCAACTCTTACCTTGAGCAATCTTGAGCAAGTCTCGTTCCACTTTCTCGTTCACAACGCATAAAGCTTTCGCGCTGTAATTTTATGTGATTAACGAACCTCGTGGTTTTATTAGAAGGCAAGCACGAATTTACTGTATGAAATTCGTGCTTAATGATCTGCCTGCAATTTGATTTCTTGTCGCCCGCCCTCGCATAATTCGCGTTATGAAAACTGCTGTTGTACACCATCCGGTTTACGCCGAGCACGATACGGGCGAGAATCACCCGGAATGCCCGGAACGCTATCGTGTGATCATGGAAGCACTACGCGGCGATCAGGAATTGTGGTCGAAGCTGCTAGAACTCGAAGCTCTGCAGGCTTCACGCGGCGACGTGCAGGCGTGTCACACCGCACAGCACTTCAAAAAAATCGAGCGCGCAGTGAGCGAAGGCAGGGGATATTTGGACGCGGATACGCTCGTCTCGATGCATTCGCTCGAAGCGGCGTTACGGGCGGCGGGCGGGGCGTGTCGCGCTGTTGATGCTGTGATTACGGGAGAAGCGGGGCAGGCTTTTGTCGCCGCCCGCCCGCCCGGACATCACGCCACGCCTGATCGCGCGATGGGCTTTTGTCTTTTTAATAATGTGGCGATTGCGGCGCGTTACGCGCAAGGAAAGTATCGTGAAATCGAGCGTGTGGCAATTCTCGATTGGGACGTGCATCACGGCAACGGCACGCAAGGAATTTTTTACGACGATCCGTCGGTCTTCTTTTTTTCGATTCATCAATACCCGTGGTATCCGGGAACGGGCGCGAGCGGTGAGACGGGCGTGGGGCGCGGGCGCGGTTACACTCTTAACCTTCCGGTGCGCGCGCACACTCCGGCGACGGAACACCGCCGCATGTTTGAAGCGGCTTTAGAGGAGATCGGGGGAAAGTTTCGCCCCGACCTTGTGATCGTCTCCGCCGGATTCGACGCGCACAAAAGCGATCCGCTCGGTCAGCTGATGTTGGAAAACGACGATTTCGCTCATCTCACGCGCACGGTGAAAGCGTGGGCGGGCGAGATATGCGACGGACGGCTCGTGTCGTGTCTGGAGGGTGGATACAACCTCACGACGCTCGGCGAAACCGTCCGCACGCATGTGAGCACGCTCGCCGATTGAAGCGACTGGAATCAGTTTCTCATTATGAAACGAACTTTGTGCGTGAAGCGTATAAGACTCGTTATGCAAAATTAACCACAGAGGGCACCGAAGAGTACAGAGGTTAAAGACATGTATCTTCTTCACTGTGTCCTCTGTGGTAGAAATCTTCTGCCGGGAGTTGATCCGAAATTAACTTTAAGTATGAGGGAAGTAATTTGATGAATGAGCGACTGCGGGCGGCGGGCGGTAAAGCTCAGCAAACATCTCTGCGCGTGCGCGAATGGCTGCGGCGCGTGATGCCGCGCGTCGGGGTTGTCGCGGCGGTGCTCTTTCTGCTGAGATGGTTTTTGGAAAGTTCGTGGCTCTATCGTGAACGTCATCCGGTCGCGCTGTTGTGGGAAGTCCTGACGCTCCCGGTGATCGTGTTCGCCGCCATTTATTGGGGCTACAAAGCCTTACGCTGGTTGAAACAGCGGGTGCTGTGGCGTGTGCGGAGGCGTTTGGCGATCACGTATTTATTCGTCGGGTTGACGCCGATTGTGCTGCTGCTCGGACTCGGATTCATCTTCGCCATGACGCTTGCGGTAAACGAGATGGTGGGCGATGTGACATCGCAGGTCGGCGCGACCGAGAGGCAGGCGCTGGAAAACTCGCGCTCGCTCGCCGACGCGCTCGCCGCCTTGCCCACGAACACGAACGACCCTGCGCTCCAACAATGGCTTGACGAGCGCAACCGTTACCTTCAAGCGTCGCTGCCCGGAGCACGCCTTGCCCTCTGGCGCGCGAACGCAACAGCCGACAATTCTTTCGCCGTTCAGCAACCTGCACAAATTATCAGCGCGGTTGACGACCTGCGAACGAACGGCTTTGGTGACCAACCCGCCGTCAACGCTCCGTTGCCCGAATGGGCGAAGGAGAAAGCCGAATGGAGCGGGCTGACCTTCGTCACGTCAACGAATCCGGCGCAGCAATTCGCCGCGCCCGCCCTCCGCGTCGTCGAACGCCGCGCAACGGAAAACAACGGATCGCTAATTCTGCTGATGACGGTGCCCGTCAACCGCGCTCTCGTCGAGCGTTACCGCGAGAGCACAGGGATCGCCGTGCGTCCGTTCTTCGCCGACTTGGATCGGTTTCGTTACCGGGTCGATCTTGATAACGCGGAAGGCAGGCAAGACGACGGCGAAAGAGGCAAGATGATCCAAATCCGTGCGAATGATGAAGACGCGACTGACGTGAAACGCGATGTTGAAAGAAATGATCGTCCCGTCTTCAACTCGCGCAGCGATCAGCTTGGCCAGCCGCTCGGCGAAGGCTATAAAATGTTTGTCGTCATGCCCGCGACTAATTGGTTGTCAGGCAAAGAACAATCGCGCCTCGCTTTCCTTATGCCCTTTTCACTACCGGAGTTGGTCGGGCGAATTCTGGAGAAGAAACAACTCGGACTAAACATTCCATTGGGGTTGGTGTTAACAGTTTTCGGCATCGCTTTTCTCGTCCTCGAAGTTCTGGCGCTCGTCGCCGGGGTGTGGATGACGCGCGCCGTCACAGGCACAGTGCATAAGCTTTACCGCGCGACCGAATACATCAAGCAGGGCGATTTTTCACACCGCGTGAACGTGCGCTCGCGTGATCAACTCGGCGAACTCGCTTTCGCCTTCAACGATATGTCCGCCAACATCGAAGGTCTTTTAACCGAGCGCGTGACGCACGAACGTTTACAGCGCGAAGTCGAGATCGCGGCCGAAGTCCAAGCCCAACTGTTTCCGTCTTGCGTGCCGCAACTCGCAACGGCTGAAATCGCGGGCGAGTGTCGCGCGGCGCGCGGCGTCGCTGGTGATTACTACGATTACATCGAAGTGATGCCCGGACTCGTGCTCGTCGCGCTCGGCGACGTTTCGGGCAAGGGAATCTCCGCGTCGCTCGTCATGTCAAACTTGCAAGCCGCCCTGCGCGCGCAAACGACAATCGCCGCCGAACGCATAAAGTTTACTGAACAAATGGAGGCGGCAGCAGTCGGGGCGACGGTCAGCGCAAACGCCAACCCTGCGCAAGTTTCATCCGACAGTCTCCTCGCGGCAGCAAACTTAAACGAAGCGGTGACGCGCATCGTCGCAGGCGTCAATGAGCAGTTATGGCGCAGCACCGACTCCAACCGCTTCGCCACGCTCTTCATCGCCCTCTACGATGAACGCACGCAACTCCTGCGCTACGTCAACGCCGGACACAACGCCCCGGCACTCGTGCGCGGCGCGACGGGCGCGGTCGAGTCGCTCACGACGGGCGGGATGATGACCGGAGCTTTCGAGTGGGCGGCTTACGAAGAAGCTTACGTGCGATTAGAAAGAGATGATCTCCTTGTCATCTTCTCCGACGGCATCAGCGAAGCGCAGAACGTGACGGGCGAAGAGTACGGCGAAGATCGGCTTGTGCAATTAGCGGTTGAGCATCGAGGATTGAATGCAGACGATCTGTTGAGAGAAGTGTTTGATGAAGTTGATAACTGGTCGGGCGAAACCGAGCGCGGCGACGATCAGACGCTCGTGATTTTGAAAAGAAAGAATTAAAGTAGAACTTCTTTATTGATCGCTGAACTTAGGTTTGCTTTGCTTTACGCCGCTATTGAAAACATTTGTAAGCAGCAGGAGCGGCTATAAGAAAAACAATAGAGATTACCGTCCACCATTGAATAAAGCCAGAAGATGGAAAATATTTTCCACGCTTCTTTCATTGCCTTACTCCTTAGTTTGTCGTGATGATCGTTGCGCGTGCGCCTGTGAGTTCCGAGAAGTCTTTGGTATAAATGGCGTCAACTTTTCGTAAGCGGCGGACGATCTCGACGATCTCTTCGGCGGATGCGAATCTACTTTCGGCGAAACAGAGCGCCCACTGCGGCAGATGTAAACTCGTCTCAAGCGCATCTTCGACGAATCGTAAGTATTGAGTTTTAGTGTATGTTCCGGCTTCCAAACTATTCGCGGTTGCGTTCTCAAATCCCGGCCAGAAATCATCCGCGCCGCGCGCATACTCTTCGCGCCACGCGCACTGAGCGTTCCTCCCCAGTTCCGCTTGCGGCAATCTCAAAAACAGAAGATCGCCGCGCGCTTCGGCGAGAAAATCGCGTGCCGTCCCCGCGTGGCAGATGTTCTCCTGTTTGTTGTTGATGGGCGGCTGCTCAATTTTCCATAAACGGCGGAACGCGGCGGAGAGCGGTTGTCGCAAGAGCAGTGTTTCGTCGTTAAACGACCGGGCGTAATCGGCCGCGCTGATCAATAACGAAATGGCAAGCGCGCGTTTGTATTTGCTGTCGAGATTCTCAGCTTGCGCGCGCACGTTATCGAACCACCATGCGTCGATTTCGCGGAACCACTTGCGGGAGATTTTGTGGCGAAGTTCGTAGCCGGGCACGTAAGCATCTGCGAGTAGAATTTCCAGATCGTCTTCGTTGAGTCGCTCGTGATTGTTTTCGACGCGCGCCACACTCTTTGTCCACGCCCATTGCCTGCAATCATTGACAAGCACGCGCACACCCCAGCGCTTGAGATGAACGCCCAAGTCGGGTTCACCCACGAAGGGAATCAACACGGAATTGAACTTCAAACGCCGCAGCACGCTCAACTCGAAAGCGAGCCAACGATTCGTCGAGTTCGATGATTGATCGAAAGCCATAACTATTTTTCGCTCCCCACCTGCTCCGCGACAAGCTCATCTTGCTCCTCCATCTCAATCTCAGTCTCTTCGCGCTTGGCGGCGGCGTAAGAGTTGAAAGCCGGGTTGCTCCCTGAAGGCAACGAAAGAAGGACGCGCACAACTTGCGGATCAAATTCAAGCGCACTCCACTCGGCGAGCGTTTGGCGCGCTTCCTCAATTGAAAGCGCGGGACGAAACGGTCGATCATCCGTCAGCGCGGCATAAGAGTCGGCGACGCGCAGGATTCTGGCAGGAAGCGGAATAGCGTTTCCGCGCAGAGAGTCGGGGTAGCCCGCGCCGTTCCACCATTCGTGATGCCAGCGAACGAGGAGTTGCGCGGCGCGCGGCGCTCGGCGATTGGCGAGTTCCGTTTCGCCGACGACCGGATGGCGGGCGAGGTCGAGTCGTTCATCATCCGCGAGCACGCCCGCGTAACGAATGTAGTCGCGCTTCAACGCGGCTTCGCCGATGTCGTGTGCGAGCGCGGCGATCCTGAGCGCCCAGCGATCCTCGCTGCCGAGATGAAACAGCTTGGCGATCTCATCCGAGATCGTTGCGACGCGCGCCGCGTGAGGGTGAGTGTAAACCTCAAATTCATCAGTCGAAGCGGCGAGGCGCGCGAAATTTTCCTCCGCCGCTCGCTGCTCCTTCGTTAATTCGACGCGGATTCGATTCATCTTCTTCTCGAACTCACACCAACGCTACGAAACAAAATTAAATTCTTGAACGACACCGAAAACAAGCGAAGCGATGCCGCGCGGGTTTCCGCTCACGGCAGAGCGAACGAACAGATTACGACGCCTTTTGTAGCTCGGCAAGTAAGCGTTGGGCTGCTTCGTTCTGCGGATCAATGGCGAGCGCGCGGCGCAGTTCGCCTTCGACGCGTCGCCGCAAATTAAGTTCGTGGTAAAGCGCGGCGAGCATTACGCGGTAAGAAGCGTTGCGCGCGTCGAGGGCGATGGCCGCAAGTATTTCGGCTTCGGCTTGGCGGCGCGTGCGCCCCTCTTGCGCCAACGCTTGACCGAAGAAAGCTCGATGCTTCGCTTCCTGCGGAGCGAGGCGCGCGGCTTCGCCGAGACGTAGGACGGCAAGCGGGTGGTTACCCGCGTTCATCGCCGCCATGCCTTGCCGGAAACTTTCAGCGGCGTTGGATAAGCCGGACGAATCTTTGGTAACGATGGGCGTTTCCATCGGAGTTTCAGGCTTCGTGGTCACGGAAGGTGAACTCGGCTTCGTCGTCTCCGCGTTGCGCGGGCGCGCAGAGTCTGTCTGAGAGGCGCTCGCTCCCCCTTTGGACTTTAATTTGAGATCGTAACCGGCGCGTGTCGCGGTGTTTTTCAACGTCTCATAAGCTTGTGCGATTCTCGCAAACGCGGTTTCGATGCGAAAGCGCTCGTCCGGTGCAACTTCTTTGTGAAAGCGGTCGGGGTGATAACTCTTGGCGAGTGCGTAATAAGCCGCTTTGATTTTCGCGGGCGGCGCGTTCGTTGTAACTCCGAGAACTTCATAGGGCGTCGCCGCCTTCGCGCGCGCGAACAAAGCATTTAAGTTTGACAAAACATCCGGTTGCAATGTGGAAGCAGTAACTGCATCGCCCGCCGTCGTTGTCACGTCTGCGACGGGTAAGGCAGCCGGTTTGCCCGTCGGTTGACTGTTGGCGGTAACAGTAGTCGTAGCAGCGGCGGCGGGTTGTTTGAGTTTTCGTTCGCCAATGAGTTTCACTTGCTCCAGCATCTGTTCATCGAGAACGGGCGGCCACGCCCGGCGGTCGAGAAAACTTCCGAGGGCGAGCGTGTAGATTATCTGCCGGGCTTCGCGCTCGCCCAGCCCACTCAGAGCGACGATTTCGCCGACGCTTAACGGAGCGTCAACGCGCGAAAGCACAAACGCTTCGCTTGGCAGCAACTCGACGCTCGGCGAAGCTTCGTTCGCAGGCGACACGATTTCCGCATCGTTCCCTAATCTCGTTTCAACATACTCGGCGGGCAATCGGCGGGCGGCTTCGAGAAAAAGCTTTTGCGGGTGAAGCGTTGCCCGCGTCTCTTCAACAATGCGCGTGCGCGGATCAAAACTCCATTCGCCTTCCGTCCAGAGAAGCGCGGGGCGCAAAATCCCCGTCGCTTGAAGAGATTGCAACTTCCCCAAGCCCTCCGCCGTCACGACGTTGTGGGTGACGAGCCAGTGTCCGAGTTCTGCGTCCGATGAAAAGTTTTTTTCACTTGCTTCTTGCAGCTTATCTTGCGGGACGCTCTGTCCCCAGCGCGCCAGACACTCAAGAAGGCGGTGGGCGCGGAGGTTGGAGCTGACGAAAACGATCTCGCCTTCATTGCAGTAGACGATTGCTTTCACGCGCTCGCGCGCAAGGCGCACGACGCCCGAAACTCGTTCGGCGGAAATTTGACGCAAAACTTCTGCGAGCGGGTGTTCGCGGAGTTGATTGTTCATCAGGTATCGGCGGACAAAGGAAGCTCGAAGTCTCCCTGCTAACGATCATCATAACTCATTTGCTGCGACTTTGAGAACTGCCCTTTTTTCAGTGCGCGCACACTTGTTTGACACGCCCGCCACACTGACTTTATAAATCAAGCGTACCTTCACCAATCGGAGTTTACTGCGATTTAGCAATCGCCGACGAAGGAGCGTTCGCGCGCGGCGGTCGTCGCTGCCATTCACGCCGCGCCGCGAAAAGCAGAACATGGTTCTTAATTCGATTCAAGAGAGACAACTGGCGGAACACGCCGCGTCACACGAACTCCACGTCTTGAGCCGCGAAGTCGTCGATTTCTTCTACACGCAAACCTTCTCGCCCGGAGAATACGAAACCGAAGAAGATGTCTGCCGCGCTTTCGCCGACGTGCTGCTTCGCCACTGGAAGCTATGCTGCATCGTCTCTTATCTGCGCGATGACGAAACGGGAAGCCTCCGCGAGTGCGCGATCCACACGCACCAAGATTTGCAGAAAGAGCAGGCGCTCCGCGCGAGCGCGCAACTCGCCGATGCGGTAGAGCGACAGCAACGCGAAATTCACCTTTGGTTTGATGACGTTGGCGACGCGACAGAGGTCGAATTGACCGGTGCCTTTCAATTAGCGCAGCGCAACTCGGAAGATTTGCAAGATGTTTTTGAGCGGGCGCAGGTGCGTGCGGGCGCGGCCGTGCCGATCTACGCGCGCGGCGCGCTCGTCGGCGCGCTCGTCGTGATGTCGGCTGATCCGGAAATTCTGCACGCCGCGCTCAAGGGCGTGCGCTACGTCGCCGCGCCGATCATGATCGCGCTCGGCAACGCGCGACGCTACCGCGCCCTGCGCGAACAGAGCCGCCACATCGAACAACTCGTCGAAGAATTGCGGCAGCGCGGCGGGGCGCTCGAAGAAGCCAACGACGAATTGCAGCGCGTGGCGCGTTACCGCTCGCTTTTTCTTCAGCGGATGTCGCACGAACTCCGCACGCCGCTCACTTCGATGCTCGGCTTCACCGAGATCATGATCGAGCAGGAGAACTTGAGCGAAGCGCAGAGTCGTTTCTGTGAGCGCATTCAATCGGCGGGCTTGCAATTGCAGGCGAGCTTAAACCAACTCGTTGACATCTCGCGGCTCGAAGGCGGGCAGAGCGAGCTTTTCCTGCACGAATTTTCTTTGCGCGAAATGCTGCGCGAAACATGCGGGACGGTCGCGCGCTTGGCGCAGAAGCAGGACGTAACGATTGAATACATAATCGAAATGGACGCGGGCGCGGTCGTCTCCGACGAAAGCAAACTCCGGCAAGTGCTTTACAATTTTCTCGCCTACGCCATCAGTCGCAGTCCGGCGGGCGGGCGCGTGACGGTTAACGCGGGGCGGGGCGCGGCCGGTGCGTTTCATCTTGAAGTGTCGGACGAAGGCGAACCGCTCCGCGACCCTGCGCACCTCTTCCGGCCGGAAGAAAATACAAAGGTGACGAACGAGCGCGGCACCAACATGAACGAACTCGGCTTGATGATCGCTCACCGCTTGATCGGCATGCTTGGCGGGAGCCTCGAAATCGGAGACGCACAAGAGGCGCGCGGCCTTCGCATTCGCTTGAATCTTCCTTCAAGACCCGTCGAATCCGCGTGGGGCGAAGCGGACGATATTTGCGATCAAGAATCGCACTAACTTCCTTCCAAACCATTCCGCAAAAACGCATCCATCAAAGTGGAAAGGCGAGAAATAAAAATAAGAATTGAAGGGAGTCGCGCCATCGCTTCTTGATTTTTACCTTCTACTTTCGTTTCATGTCTTTAAGTCAAGCGGTGCTTTACGATTTTGAGTTGGCGGACAGGCGCGTGCGTCTGTGGAAGCGCGTCGGCGAATCTTACGAGCATGTGCTGATGAAAGCTTTGGGCTACGCGATGTTTGTGGGAGCATATCCTAACCTTGAGATCGAGCGGTCAGTGAGTTTACGCTACAAACCCGACCTCGTCGCGCGTGATGACGACAGACGCTTTTTGTTCTGGGGCGAGTGCGGGCAGACAAGCGTGCGCAAAACCGCGTGGCTACTGAAACACGCCGGAGTCAAACGCCTCGTGCTCTTCAAGATCGCAACAGGACAGGGACAGCCGATTTCGTTGGCGAACGAATTGCAGACTTCGATTAACGAAAAATACCGCACATCGGGTCGCGTCGAGATCATCAGCTTCGTTTCCGACATCGTTGCGCGCACGATTGAGCGGCGCATCAAGCGCGTGCCGCAGAGCTGGTACAATCGAACAAGCGTGTGAAAAAACTGTTTCTCTTTTTCCGTGACGATGGAAACAAAACTTCGCGCATATTTTTCGACGCCGACGCTGCTCCTCTGTGTGTTCTTACTTGTCGCACAGATCGCTAATGGTTTGTACTCTGCTCGCGGTGTTGAGCCTTCGCTAGCTTTCGAGTTGATTTCAATAATCGGATTCGTCTGGCTAATAAACTGGTGGTTGAAAGAAGATAGCAAAAGGCATAGGGTAAAGCTGGTTTATGACATAGGCTTTTTCCTGTATCTGGCGTGGATGTTCATCATTCCGTATCATTTATTCAAAACGCGCAAGCTAAAAGCTTTCATAACGATCTTGTCCTTCATCGGGATTTTCTTGGGAACGTACTTAGTCGGAATAATCGTTTACCTATTTGTTTCGTTGTAGTCTGGAACTTAAGAAAACTAGAAACGATACATAGCCTTGTAACCAAAATGCCTTTCACGCGCTTCGACCGATACGTTGATCGTCATGCGCGCTCGTTTACGGAGCGGCTGCAAAGTCTTTGCCGGATGCCGTCGGTGGCGGCGCGCGGCACAGGCGTGCGCGCGATGGCGGAGACGGTCGAAGGACTGATGCAGCGCGCCGGGGCGGGCACGCGGCATTTCAAGATCGGCGGCGGTTATCCGATCATCTACGGCGAGTTTGGCGCAGGTGCTCATTGTTTCATCGTCTACGGACATTACGACGTGCAACCCGTCGGGCAACTGAATGAATGGACGACAGGGCCGTTTGCGGCCGAGATCACGGATAATCGTTTGCGCGCGCGTGGCGCGTCGAACAGCAAGGGCGATCTGCTGGCGCGGCTGTCGGCCGTCGAAGCCTACCAGAAGACTTTCGGCAAATTGCCCGTCTGCGTGCGCTTTCTCGTTGAGGGCGAAGACGGATTGGGCAGTCCGAGTTTGCAAGCGTTCGCGCGCGAGCACGCGGAACTCCTCCGCGCCGACGGCTGCATCTGGGACGACGGCTATAAGGACACGCAGGAGCGGCTCGTCGTCAGTCTCGGCTTCAAAGGCATCGCCTTTCTCGAATTGCGCGCACACGGGGCGCGCACCGACTTGCACTCGAAGTGGGGCGGCATCGTGCCGAATCCGGCGTGGCGACTTGTGCAGGCGCTTGCTACCGTCGTCTCGCCAAAGGGCGTGATTACAATTGATAATTTCAACTCGCACGTCGCGCCGATTGAGCCGGAAGACGCACAGGCTTTGAAAACCGTTGCGCTTGATGAAGCGCAACTGCGGCGCGAGTTCGGGATTGACGGCTGGGTGCGCGGTATGACAGGGCGTGCGCTCGCCAAAGAATTGATCTTCGCTCCGACCTGCACGATCTGTAGCATCCACACGGGACACACGGGCGCGGGCGCGACGACGGTGTTGCCGGGCACGGCCATCGCGCGATTGGATTTTCGCCTTGTGCCCGATCTTTCGCCCGCGCTCGTCGTCGAACTGCTGCGCGCGCATCTCGACAAGCGCGGTTTCACGGACATTGACATCAACGAGATCGCCGCTACGTCCGTCGCCAAATCGTCGCAGGATTCTTTCGTTGCGCGCGCGGCGATTGAAAGCGCGCCGGAGACTTACGGCACGCCGCCGGTCGTCTATCCGCTTGATCCGGCTTCGGGTCCTGTCGGCGCGGTCTGCGGCGCGCAACAACCGCCGACGCCTGTCGTCTCCTTCGGCGTCAGCTACGCTGGATCGAACCCGCACGGCCCCGACGAAAACATCCGCCTCGATGATTTTCTGCAGGGCATCAAATATTTCGGGCGCGTGATCCACCACTTGGGGCAATCCTCCGCCGCAACTGTCGCGCGAAAGAAAACCACACTCGTCCAACTAGAAAAATAGAACAATTCACGAATGAGTAAACAGAACTGTACGGGCGGGGACAAGTCCGCGGCGCGTGTTGCTCAACTTGTGACGCTTCGTTATGATGCTTGCACGCAAAGCAAAAAGGATCAGGCACGCACATTAGAGTTAATGGTGAGAAGAGCGTCGAAGAAGAAAACTGTTGCCGAAGAAGCGGAGCAATTGCGCGCGGAACTTCGCCGTCACGAAGAGCTTTATTACGTTTACGACAGCCCGGAAATCTCCGACGCCGAATACGACGCGATGCTCACCCGATTGCAGGAGATCGAAGAAGCGCATCCCGAATTGCAAACGCCCGACAGCCCGACCGTGCGCGTCGGAGGTCGCTCCGCCGAAGGTTTCGACGAGTTTCTGCATCGCCGCCCGATGCTTTCGCTCGACAACAGTTACAACATTGAAGAATTGCGTCGCTTCGACGAACGCTGCCGCAAACTCGCCGAAGGGCGCGCGTTTGATTACGTCGCCGAACTTAAAATAGACGGTCTCTCGCTCTCGCTGCACTACGAACGGGGCGTGCTCATCGCAGGCGCCACGCGCGGCGACGGGTGGCGCGGCGAAGATGTGACGGGAAACGTGCGCACAATTCGCAGCATCCCGCTTCGTCTGAAAGAGACGAACGGAAATTTAGGGAAAGACTTGGAAGTGCGCGGCGAAGCGTACATCGCGCGCGAAACTTTCGAGCGCATCAACGCCGAGCGCGAAGAAGCTTCCGAAGCGCGCTTTGCGAATCCGCGCAACGCCGCCGCAGGCACGCTTCGCCAACTTGATCCGCGCATCGTCGCCCGCCGCAAACTCTCCTTCTTTGCTTACGACGCGCTCGCCGGAGACCGCAAATTTTTCGCCACGCACCGGGAAGGTTTGCAGTGGCTTGAACGCATCGGTTTTCAAGTCAACTCGCACCGCGCTTTGTGCTCGTCAATCGAAGAGGTGATCGAGTTTTGCAATCGCATGGAAGCGGAGCGCGATAAGTTGCAGTATGAGATTGACGGCGTGGTGGTGAAAGTAAATTCGACTGCGCTGCAAGACGAGTTCGGGCAGACGACGAAAGCGCCGCGCTGGGCGATTGCATATAAATATCCGGCGCGGCAGGCAACGACGCAAGTCTTGTCAATCGTCGTGCAAGTCGGGCGCACAGGCGCGCTCACGCCGGTCGCTAATCTTCAACCCGTGCAGCTTGCGGGCACGGTTGTCGCGCGCGCAACCCTGCATAACGAAGACGAGATTCGCCGCCTCGACGTGCGCGTGAGCGATTGGGTGATGATTGAAAAGAGCGGCGAGATCATCCCGAAAGTTCTTAAAGTCGTCGAACAAAAGCGCACGGGCGCGGAAACAATTTTTCAGATGCCGACCGAGTGCCCAGTGTGCGGCGGGCACGTCTCGCGTCCCGAAGGCGAGGTTGTCGCGCGCTGCGTCGCGGCGGATTGCCCGGCGCAACTGAAAGCGAGGTTGCTGCACTTCGCTTCGCGCCGCGCGATGCGCATTGAAGGTTTGGGCGAAGCGTTGGCGGAACAGTTGATCGCAAAGAAGATCGTTGGCGATGTCGCCGATATTTACAACTTGAAGGTGGAAGATGTGGCAGCATTAGAACGACGGGCTGAGAAGTCGGCGACGAATCTGCTCGCGCAGATCGAGAGGAGCAAGACGCGCGATCTGAATAATTTGATTTTCGGTTTAGGCTTACGTCACGTCGGCGAGCGCACCGCCGGAATACTCGCGCGCAACTTCCGTTCGCTCGAACGTCTCGCCGCGACGAGCGTTGAAGAACTCGACGCCGTGCATGAGATCGGGTTAACGGTTGCGGAGAGGGTGCGCGATTGGTTTGACGATCCGACGAATGGGAGATTGTGCGAGCGTCTGCGCGCGGCAGGCGTGCGCACGGAAATGGAAGCGAGCGTGGCGAGGAGCGGCGATGCGCCGTTAGCGGGCAAACAATTTGTATTGACCGGAAAACTTCCCACGATGACACGCGATGAAGCGCAAGCTGTAATAGAAGCACAGGGCGGGCGCGTGGCAAGTTCAGTGAGCAAAAAAACCGACTACGTTGTGGCGGGTGATGACGCCGGATCGAAACTCGACAAAGCAATCCAACTTGGCGTTGAGGTGTTGGACGAACCGCAACTGTTAGAAATACTGAATGGGCAAATGGACGAGACGCGCGAAGTAGCATGAGTGCAAACTGAAATTATATCTTCGTTGAACGACTGTCAGGAGCAGGTGAAAAATGTCTGAACAAAATACGCGATCAAAAACGATTAATAAAACGAACGACCTTGAACTTCTCTACACGATTCTCTGCGACGACGTGCGTTTGGAGGTCGGCAACAAACTTTCTTTGATGGGCGTGTTTCAAAACATCGCGGTCGAGCAGTTGCCCGTGTCGCTCATCAAGTTCGCGGTCGTCAACCAGTGGCGCGGGCGCGGCGTGCATCTGTCGGAAGTGCGCATACTCTCGCCGGATCGCGGACGGGCAATCGCCGTCTCGCAGCCGACGCGCTTCGAGGTCACGCCCGGCGGCTACGCGGGCAACATCAGCTTCTTCGTCAACGTCACGTTCAACGAACCCGGCCGCTATTGGGTGCAGACGCTGATTGATTCAAATCTGTTCGACGAACAACCTTTGAGCGTCATGCGGGCAAACGCGGGGGGCGACGCAATCGAAGATACTTCGGAGACTGTGAATTGAACGACCGAGAAGAGACGAAAAACAGAGAAGCAAGTCGCACGATTGCCGACTCGCTTCTCTGTTTTAATGCGGATGAGAGGACTTGAACCTCCACGATGTCACCATCACAGGCTTCTGAGACCTGCGCGTCTGCCAGTTCCGCCACATCCGCGTGATGCGAAAGATCATACGGATGCGGCGGGCGGAGTGTCAAGCAAGACGGCAAACGCCTCAAACGATTGCCGTGTAATGAACGCTACGGACGACCTAATATGTCGCCGAGGATCGAGCCAATGCCGCCGCGCGAATTGCGGTTGCCGTAGCCGTCTTCGTATCCGGCGCGGAAAGCGTCGCGGTAAGCGTTGCGATATGAGTTGACGTTGCCGTATTCGTTGCGATAACCGGCGGTCGCGTCTTGATACGCGCCCTCGTCGTTGTAGTCGTTGCGTTCATTGGATGAGCGATCTTGGCGACCGGCGTTGTAGCCATCACGATAGCCGTATTCGCGCGCCTGCTGAGTGACTTCGCGGCGGTCGTTAATGCCGTCATGGTCTCCGTCATTTCCGCGCGTGCGATTGCGGTATCCCTCGCGGTAGCCGCGCTCGAAGCCTGTGCGGAATGTTTGACGGTAGAAGTTACGGTTGCCGAATTCGTCGCGGTAGCCGATTGTTCCGTCGCGGTATTCTTCTTCGTCGTTGAAGTTGAAACGCTCGCGGTTATTGCTGTCTTCGCGCCCGGCTTCGTAGCCTTCGCGGTAGCCGTTGCTCTGGGCGATGCGCGCGGCGTCACGGCGTTCGCTGCGATCAGTGATGCCGTCACGGT